>CADCQE010000357.1 GCA_902803505.1 uncultured Lachnospiraceae bacterium
ACGACCAGCAGCAGGAGCAGCAGTATTTTAAGAATCTCCGTCAGCGTCAGAACCATCGTCTGCCTCCCCCATAAAGGTCACATAGTTTTCGAGATGCCGGTTAGTGAAATACTCCACCTGCGCCACATAGTGCGTGGAGACCGGAGACGTAAACCACATGAAAAAGATCAGAAGCAGCAGCTTCAGCGAATCCATGTGAAAGCCGGTGGCCACCACAAGGCCCGCCACGATGCACAGAATTCCCAAAGTGTCACCTACACCCGCCGCATGAAGGCGGTTCAGGACAAATTCAAAACGAGATACCCCGACCACGGCTGCGGCAAGGGCCAGCACGCCGGCGATCAGGAGCAGCGCCGTAGCTCCAAATTGTATCCATGCAAGCATATCTACCGCCTCCTCTTTCTGTGCTTCCGGTGCTTACTCCTGTCTCTTCCCTTCGGAGCGGAGACGGAAGAGCCCCCGCTTCCGGTATCCGAAATGCTGTTCCTACTGTCCTCCCCATTGCTTTTGAGCTGCTTTTCGGGACGATGACCCTTCCGCAGCTCCTCCAGATGTCCGGCCATGAAGCGGTGCCGCTTTTCACCGGGCGGGATGTGGGTGAGGGACAGCATCAGCACCGTCACGAAGCTGATCATCGCGTAGATGAGTGCCACGTCAACCAGATAGGCTTCCTCCAGCATTCTCGACAGAACGGCGATCGAGCAGATGACCATCGTGCTGAGCATATTGACACACAGAATGCGCTCCATGACGCCCTTCGTAATCACGGAGCGGACGAGCATGATCGCGATCAGGACACCGAGCGCGAGCAGGACCGATATATAAAGGATCTGATATGCACTCTCAACGGTCATCGCACTTCTCCTTAGGAACAGCTTCATTCTCTCCGGACTTCTTTCCATGAAATTCCATCTTTCGAAGCAGCCTGACGAAAGCGGAGTCACCCATTCCTTTCGAGAATTCCTCACAGAGACAGTGCACAACAAAATGATCGCCCTCTTGAAAGAGCGTATAGGTGCCGGGTGTCAGCGTGATGGAATTGGCGAGGAGAACATTCTGCTGGTTGGTCTTCAGGCCGGAGTGAAACTCCACGATCACCGGTTCCGGTTTCCTCTTGCGGTCAAGCGCATAGCGGATCACGGCGAGCGCAGATCGGATGATTTCACGGATCAGTACGAATGTGTACTGGAGAAAGAGGGGAAGATTACGAAGAAACAGCCAATCCCTCTCGGGGGTATAACCGATTGTCCTGTATGCCAAATACGTGATGGCAGCCGTGATCCCAATGCCAAACAGCACGATCTCCGGCGTCACCTTCCCATTAAAGACAATCCACAAGACAAAAAATAACAGCGGCATAATCAGCCTCCCTTTAAGCTTGCAGTAAATTGTATCACTCCTGCAAAAATATTCAAGAGCGGGACAAGCCCGCTTTGCCTCCCTCACAAGCACTCGCCTGCCCCACCGCATTGTGGTATACTGTAACAAGCAAAATCCATCTGACAATGAGGAAATGAAAAGGCTCATGAAAGCAACTGTCCAACAAGACTGTCATCCGATCCGCCAGTTCTGCCAGGCCCTGAAAAGCGGCCGCTCCATTCTGCTCTTCTATTTTCTGTTCGGCTGCGCCGCATACTCCCTCTTCATGACCGGCCTGCTGGGGAACTCTTATGACGATCTCTGGCACAAGGATTACTATATCTCCGGCACCTGGGATCTGAGCATCGGCCGCTGGATGAACAAGCTCATCAATGAGGCTGTCTTTGGCGTCTCGCTGGATCCGTTCTCGACACTGCTCTCCATCCTGATTGTCTCCGTGTCGCTCCTGCTGCTGCTCGACCTCTTCCACGTCCGAAGCAGGCTGCTGTACCCGATTCCGCTCATCTTTCTCTGCAGCCCCTCCGTGTGCTCCATGTTCGCATACCGCTACATGACGCTTGTATTCTCTTCATCCATCTTCTTCAGCGTTCTCGCCGCATGGGCTGCTTTTCAGCTGAAATCCACAAAGCACGCCGTCCTCATCGCCGGGCTGTCCCTCGCGTGTTCCATGGGGTGCTACCAGGCCCAGGTCGGGATCTTTCTGGTCATCGCTCTCTTTCTGGTCATCGACAAGGCACTGAAGGAGAAGGCCGCCGCCCCCGTCCGCCCTCTTCTTATACGCACACTTGCCGCTTCCCTGGTCGGGGCAGTCCTCTATCTTGCGGTTCTCTTTGCATTTCTTAAGCTCACGCACACCGCCTTTGCGTCTTACCGCTCCCTCAATGAGACCTCTGCCGCCTATATCGCAGGAAACCTGCCCGGCTCGCTTAAGAATATCTATTCCTCCTTCGTCAGCTTCTGCCTCGGGCACTACGGCAAATATTCCGTCTTCCTGATGTCCCGGGGAGGAAAATGCATCCTCCTGCTTATCCTTCTGTGCCCGGCTGTCCTGCTGCTGTACACGGCAATCCGGAACCGCACTCCGGTGCGCGTGCTGCTTCTCGGAGCTCTCTGCGCGCTGCTGATGCCCGTCGCCGCTCTCTTCTTCATGTTCCTGTCGCCCGGAACCATCCCCTCTGAGCTCCAGATGACAGGTCCCTTGAGCTTTCTGATCGCATTGTATCTGCTGTTCGGATTCCGCTCAGCACTTCCGCTGCGCTCTTTTGCGGTATCCGGGATCGTGCTGGCCGCCTCACTCATTTTCCTGCACGGCTCAGTCTACATGATCCAGATCGACCAGGGGGCCATGCTGCACGGACTTGGTGCCACAAAGTCCATTACCATGCAGGTTCTCGGCACACTGACAGCCGACGGCATCGACATTTCCCGGGAGAAGCTGGCCTTTGTCGGAAGGCCTTCGGCAAGTCCGCTGTTTCATCAGTCCAGGATCTACAAAAAGGCAAATGCCTACGGCCGCTTCGGGGACTGGTGGCTCCTCAATAGGGCGAACAGAAGCCAGTATCTCGGCGTGATCAAAAGAATCAGCGGCATCGAAGTCACCTTCTGCAGTAACGAGGCCTATGACCGGATCATTGCAAATGAAGCCCTTGCCGCGGCCCCCTGCTATCCCGCAGAGGGTTCCATAATGGAGATGGACGGCGTGACAGTGGTCAAGATCAGCGGGGAATACTGATTCCCTTTGTGCCAGCGCTCGCGCGGCTCATGATTCCGTGTTATAATTAGGACCTGCGAAGGAGAAAATCAGAAAATGAAGCAGTCCAAAAAGAGAGTCCCCTACAAGAAACGAAAGAAGACGCGGGAAGAAGAGCTCCGGCTCCATCTCCTCTGCTTTGCAGGAGGCGCCGGGGCCGTCATCCTCATCCTGGTCCTAATCTTTACTGTCTTGCGGCGCGGCGGCAATCGCTCTGATCCGGTCCGGAACGCCGAGGAAAGCGCCGGAGCAACAGTCACGGAAGTGTCGGAATCCGGCATAGAGATCGAGGCCGTTCCAGACAGCTTAGTGGCAGCGGCACCGGCGGATGCCGCGTCCGGAGCGGAAATCCTGGCTTCGGAAGCAGCTCCCGCGGAAGAAAGCACCTCATCCGCCGCAATTGCCGGCGCGGAGAGCACCGCCGCTGCCGAGGCTTCCGCAGCAGGGAAAGCCATTCCCATCGACCAGCAGGAGCGCGTGATCACAGATACTTCCGTCGACTGGCGCCTGATCCTGGTCAACCCCAAGCATATGCTGCCGGAGGATTTCTGGGTCGACACTGTGGAGATCGACTTCGCCGAGGACGAGGATATGCTGATCGACTACCGGGTTGCGGATGCGCTGGACGAGATGCTTCGCGACTGCCGGTCCGCCGGCTGCAATCCCCAGGTGCGCGCCGGCTACCGCTCCCAGGCGACGCAGGAATACCTGTATGAGGAGAAGATCCAGGAATGGATTGACGACGAGGGCTACTCCTATGAGGAGGCGGAAGAAGTGGCCTCCACCATCGTGGCCTATCCCGGCACATCCGAGCATCAGCTGGGACTCGCCGCCGATATCTCCGACAGGGACTACACGGTCCTCAATTCCTCCCAGGCAGACTCCCCGACCCAGCAATGGCTCATGGAGCACTGCCAGGATTACGGCTTCATCCTCCGCTTCCCGGACGGCAAATCCGATCTGACAGGGATCATTTATGAGCCCTGGCACTATCGCTACGTCGGCAAAGAGATCGCCGCGGAGATCATGGAGCGGGGCATCTGCCTGGAAGAATACCTCGCAGAAAAGGGGTTGGCTTAATCACCATCGATAAGAAAGGAATGACATATGAGCGAAATCAGAGACATCGCCCTCGCCGAATCCGGTGAGCGCAAGCTGAAATGGGTCGAAGCCCACATGCCGGTACTGAAAAGCATCTGTGAGGACTTCGAAAAGACAAAGCCCTTCTCCGGCCTCAAAGTGGCCCTCTCCGTCCACCTCGAAGCGAAGACCGGCTACCTCTCCTGTGTCTTCAAGGCAGGCGGAGCTGAAGTGTACGCCACCGGAAGCAATGTCCTGTCGACCCAGGACGACGTGTGTGCCGCCCTGGTACAGCGCGGCATCCATGTATTCGCATGGCACGCCGCGACCCAGGAAGAATACGACCACCACCTGGCCTGCTGTCTGGAAGCGGGTCCGAACCTCATCATCGATGACGGCGGAGACCTGAACCACATGATCCACAGCTCCTACCCGCAGCTCATCCCAAATGTCATCGGCTTGTGCGAAGAGACCACAACAGGCATCATCCGCCTCCTGGCCATGAACAAAGCGGGAAAGCTGAAATTCCCCGTCATGCTGGTCAACGACGCACAGATGAAGCACCTCTTCGACAACCGCTACGGCACGGGGCAGTCCGTCTGGAACGCCATCAACAAGACGACGAACCTCATCGTTGCGGGATCCCAGGTGGTCGTAGCCGGCTACGGCTGGTGCGGAAAGGGCGTGGCCATGCGGGCAAAGGGCCTCGGTGCAAGAGTCATCGTGACAGAAGTCAATCCCATCAGGGCAATCGAGGCAGTCATGGACGGCTTTCAGGTGATGCCGATGAAGGAAGCAGCGCCCCTCGGTGATTTCTTCGTCACTGTCACCGGATGCAAAGACGTGATCACAATGGAGCACATGCTGCTCATGAAGGAGGGGGCGATTCTGACAAATGCCGGTCACTTCAACGTCGAAGTGAGCTATGCCGAGCTGGAAGCGCAGTGCGTGTCAAAAGAGCTCCGGCGCGACAATATGATCGGCTATACTTTGAAGAACGGAAGGACGGTCAACCTCATAGGAGAAGGCCGCCTGGTGAACCTCGCCGCAGGAGACGGGCACCCGGCAGAGATCATGGATATGAGCTTTGCCGTACAGGCCCTCGCGGCAGAATATTTCGTAAAACACAAAAATGACAATCTCCCGCTGATCAACCGGGTTCCGGAAGAAATTGACCAGGAGATTGCCACGCGGAAGCTTCGTTTTTTAGGAATGAACATCGATACCCTGAGCGAAGAGCAGGACAGGTATCTGCACGCCTTTGACCTGTGATTCCAGTATGACACGGGGACGGTTCTCTCTGACCCACATCATAGTGGGGTAAGAGAGAACCGTCCCCGTGTCCCGCTTCATCGCGGGCCCGTGTCATACTTTCTTGCAGGAATCACTTCCCTCTCAGGCGGCTGAACAGGCGAAGGTATTCATCCAGCAGTCCCTGACTGCGCTTGTCATTGGATTCCAGGACCTCCAGAATTGAATCCGGAAGCAGGGACGTAATGACCTCCTTGTCCCTTCCGAGGATCAGGTAGTCCATCGAACAGTCAAGGAACTGGGCGGTGTGAACAAGCTTCGGAAGAGAGAGCGAAGACAGGCCTCTCTCGATCTCGCTGATGTGCTTGATGGTGACGTCGAGCTCCTCAGCGAGTTTTTCCTGTGTAATTCCCCTGCCCTTTCGCAAAATACTGATCCTTGCGCCGATTTCCTGATATAGATTTTCCATAGCACGTTACCTTCTTTTTTCCTGAATCAAGAGCAAAACCCTTGCGGATTCGTTAGTATTTCAATGAAGAGTATAATGGGAATCCAATGGAAACATAACAACACATTCAGTTAAATAGGATAAACCCTTTGACGGAGAATGTCAATCGAGCCGCCGCCCCCTATCTCCCATTTTTCTTTACGCAGCCCCCTCCTTTGAGTATAATAGGAAAAGCCCGCCCAAAGCGCGGCGATACAAACACATGGTAACACTAAAGGAAAGATTACTTCTATGTATGAGCTAATGACTTCGGATGAGGCAATCCGTCTCATCCGCGACGGCGACTGCATCTGTGTCAATTCCTTCGTAGGAATTGAGAATCCTGTGGAGCTCCACGAAGCCCTCTACAGGCGCTACCAGAGGATGCAGTCTCCGAGACATCTGACAGTCGTCTCCAGCGCGGGCTTCGGCGTGTGGGACGAGAACAGGAATGCAGAAGGTTACATCCGGGAAGGTGCGGTAGACCGGCTGATCTGCGGCCATTTCGGGGCTATGCTCAGCACGAAGAAGATCGTGCTGGAGGATCGCTTCGAAGCCTACAATCTGCCCCTTGGCTGCATTTCCCATGCAATCCGGGCGCAGGCCAGCGGACTGCCCGGGGCCCTCTCGAAGGTGGGCCTCGATATTTTTGTCGATCCGAGAAATGAAGGCCCGGGCATCAACCGGCTCTCCATCGACGACACCCTGATCAAATATGTGGAGCTGGATGGGGAAGAATATCTCTATTACAAGCTTCCCAAGCTGACTGTGGCACTGATTAAGGGGACGGCCGCGGACCGCAAAGGCAACATTTCCTTTGATGACCAGTTCATGTCCGGAGACGCCCTCTCCATCTGCCAGGCTGTCAAGTCGAACCGAGGCACCGTGATCGTTCAGGTGGACAAGCTGGTGGACACTCCCACCCGCCCAAGGAATACGATCATCCCCGGCTGTCTCGTGGACGCCATCGTAGTGGTGGAGCCTGAGAAGCGCAACGCGGCCTACACGGCCCTCACCGGCAGCTTCGAGATCCCTTACGAGGACTGGAGCAGCTGGAATGAGAAGATCGACACCGTCTCCCTGCTGCAGAGCAAGAACAGCACCGCGGGCAATATCATCGGCAGGCGCGCCTCCGCAGAGCTGCGGGTAGACGACATTGTCAATATCGGAATCGGCCTCCCGGAGATGGTCTCCCGCCACGCCAGGAAGAGCGGCATGTTGGACAACATCACACTCACAGTGGAATCCGGCGGCATCGGGGGCTTCCCGGTCTCGGGAGAGGCCTTTGGCGCAATGATCGGAGCGGCCTCTGTCTACGATATGGCGAACCAGTTCGACCTCTATGACAACGGCGGCCTGGACATCTGCTTTATGGGCGCCTATGAAGTCGATGAGAAGGGAAATGTCAACGCCCACAGAAGCGACGGCGCCTTTGCCGGGATCGGCGGCTTTGCAAATATTACCGCCAGGACCCCCACGGTAGTCTTCTGTCTGACCTTCAACACCAAGGGCCTGGAAGTGACACAGAAGAAGGGCACGGTGAACATCGAGAAGGAAGGCAGCATCCCGAAGTTCGTGAAGAAGGTAAAGAGCATCAGCTTTTCCGCGAAGCGGGCGATCCAGAACGGCCAGAAGGTGCTGTACATCACGGAGCGCTGTGTCTTCCGCCTGACTCCGAAGGGCCTGAAGCTGATCGAGGCCTACCCCGGCATCGACATAGAGCGCGATATTCTGAAGCAGCTCCCCTTCCCCGTGGAGCAGTGACAGCAAGCGGGTCCTCCGCGTCAGATCTCATCTGCATCGCCCCCGGGACCTTCCGCGGCAATCAGGAGGATTGTCTCAAAAAATGAAGCAGCGTACAGTATTAGTAATCGGCGCAGGGGCCTCGGGCCTTGTGGCAGCGATCACGGCGGCACGGCAGGGTGCGGCCGTGACTCTTCTTGACCGCATGAAAAAGCCGGGGCGGAAGCTGCTGATCACGGGAAACGGGAAATGCAACCTCAGCAATCTGGATCCGGAGCTGTCTGCGCGCTGCGGCTCTTCCGGTCCAATAGAAATTGTATCCATTCCCTCCGGGAAGCCGGCCAGTCCCGCCGGAGAGCTCTTCCGAAGCTTTGGTCCCAAGGAGACGATCTCCTTCTTTGAGGAGCTGGGCGTTGCCGTCCGGGCACAGGAGCTCCTGGTCTATCCCCGCTCCGGCCAGGCCCAGAGTGTGCTGAATGCCCTGACAGCTGAGCTGGACCGCCTGCATGTGAAGGCAAGATACAACACGGAAGTGACGGCACTCACACGTTCAGCGGAATCCGGCCAGTGGACGGCAAAGACAGAAGGGTGGTCCTACCAGGCCGACTGCGTCATCCTCTGCTGCGGCTCGAAAGCGGCCCCTCAGACCGGCAGCGATGGAAGCGGCTATGCTCTCGCCGCTATGGCGGGACATACCATTGTTCCCGTGCTGCCCGCACTCACAGGGCTCATCTGTGAGCTGCCCCCTCTTACGGCGGGCGCGGAATCTGAGGAAACACTTTCCCTCTCTCTGGCAGCAGGCGCCAGATCAAAAGCAAAGCTCTCCCTTTCCCTGGATGGGCATCTCCTCGCCGAGGAGAGCGGCGAGCTGCAGTGGACCGACTACGGCGTCTCCGGAATTGCCGCATTCCAGCTCAGCCGCTTCGCTGCGAAAGCATTGCTGCAGCATCCGACGGTACTTACGAAAGATAAAAAGGGAGCCGTTCATTTTCAACTCCCCATGACACTCTCCATCGATCTCGTCCCGGACCAGGCGGAAACGGAAGTCCGCGCAGCCTTGCAGCGTATGATCGACCATTCAGGCGGGACGCTTCCCCGAAAGCAGCTGCTCGGAAGCTATGTACATGAGCGGGTCGCAGCTCTGCTGGCTTCCTCCCTCTCTTTCGAAGGAGCAGGAGGCCCGGACCTCGCTTCCCTCCTCGCGGCAAATCTCAAAAAAGTGGTTCTGAACGTCTCCGGCCTCAGAGGCTTCGACCAGGCACAGATCTGTATCGGCGGAGTCCGGCTTGCAGAGCTCGATCCCCTTCGTCTGGAGTCCCGCCTCGCTCCCGGCCTCTTCTTCGCCGGTGAAATGATCGACGTCGACGGTCCCTGCGGCGGCTACAATCTCCAATGGGCCTGGACCAGCGGTCACACCGCCGGGTTGGCCGCGGCAAGCCGGATATAACAAACGCTTCCGAAAAAGCGGGGACGTTTCCGGCCCCCGCTGTGCAGCAAAAGACCCGGGCTGTTTTCGCCCGGGTCCTGCTTCTTCTTTATAGCCGTTAACGAAATGATCTGCTGCGCAGAACCTTTCGTTTTCCCTGTATGCAGTTAATCTAAGCAATTGCCTTCGGCAATTACTAAGGTTAACTAGTCTATATGCGGTTAATTGCCAGATTTACGGTTCCCCAGCTGTCGCCATTCTCGATATACTGGAAATACTCCATGTAGATATAGATCGTCTGCTTTTTCTTCAGCGTCAGCTTCGCGGTGCGGGAAGCCAGATAGCTCAGCGTCGTCACCTTTGTGCTCGGAATTGTCTTCTTCTTGCTGCTCGAACTGCTTGAAGAATCGGAAGATGTTCCGTCATCATAATACTTGTCAACTGCTTCTTTATGGCAGATCCGGACGATATATGTCTTTCCGCCTTCTGTAAACACCTGCTTCCTCTTCAGCAGATTCGTCTTCTTCGTGGTCTTCACCCGATAAAAGAAAAAGCCTGCAGACGCGACGTCGCCGCTAAGGTCTGAGAACGAGAACTGATAAGATCCCTTCTTGGGAGCAGTGAACTTGATATATCCCTGCTTGAATTTCAAATTCGTCGACCCGAGCTTCACCTTTGTCGCCTTCTTATTGATCTTCGAAGGGTCGATCAGATCCGATACCTCCCTGACCGTCTTCGTTACTGCGGCAGTGGCGGCATAGCAAGTGCACGACAAAGATGTGAGCATCAATACGGCTGCCAACATCAGAACCGAAAGTTTTCGAACTGGGTTTTTCAGCATTCCGTTTCCCCCTCCCTAAGCGTGATTATCCCTGAAGATGACATGATATTACTTCAAAAAACCCGCTTAGGCAACACCAATTTTATGAACGTTTTGTGGCCTGAAGCAAAAAAAAGTCAAGAAAATCCAACACTTTTTCATAGGAATCGGATTGGTTGATTCTGGCCCTTAGGGCAGCTGAGGCGGGCAGTCCCACCGTATACCAGGCGATGTGCTTCCGCATCTGGCATAAGCCCTGGCGCTCCCCCTTCTCCTCCAGCTGCATCTTAAGATGGCGGACGATCGTCTCATAGATCTCCCGCACAGAGGGTCTTGGAATGGATTCCACCGCAGAGTCTCCCTCCGCGGAGACAGCCATCGCCGCTTCCCGGAAGATCCAGGGGTTCCCTCTCGCCGCGCGGGCGATCATGACATAATCGCACCCCGTCTCCCTCATCATACTGCGGGCCCTGTCCCCGCTTGTGACGTCCCCGTTTCCGATCACGGGGATGCGCACCGCCTCCTTCACCTCCCGTATGATGCTCCAATCGGCGGCCCCGCTGTAATACTGCTCCCTCGTCCGGCCGTGTATGGCGACCGCAGATGCGCCCGCCGCCTCCACCCGCTTAGCGAGCTCCACCGCCGTCCTGCTGCCATTTTCAAAACCTGCCCGCATCTTCACGGTCACAGGCCGGTCCGAGAGCCGGACGCACTCGCGCACGATCTCCTCCGCAAGGCGTGGGTTCTTCATGAGGGCGCAGCCCTCACCGTTCTTTACGATCTTCGGCATGGGGCAGCCCATGTTGATATCAAGAATATCATAAGAAAATGCGGAAAGCCGGTCAATGGCAGCAGCAAAGGCATCCGGAGAAGGCCCAAACAGCTGCATCATCACCGGATGCTCTTCTTCGCCGATATCGATGAATTCCATCGTCTTCCGGTTCCCGTATTTGACTGCATTGGCGCTCACCATCTCCGTCGAGACCAGCGCCGCCCCCATTTCCCGGCAGAGCAGGCGGAAGGGGTGATCGGTCACTCCCGCCATGGGCCCCAGGACCAGGGGATTCTTCAGATGAAATCTATCCAACATCATGCCAGGGTCGCAACCATCACTGCTTTGATCGTGTGCATCCGGTTCTCCGCCTCATCAAAGACCACCGACTGCTCCGACTCGAACACTTCATCCGTCACTTCCATCTCCGCAAGGCCGAACTTCGCGTGGATCTCGCGCCCGACGGAAGTGTTCAGGTCGTGGAAAGCAGGCAGGCAGTGCATGAAGATCGCCTGCGGCCCGGCCTGCTTCATCACCTCAGCATTGACCTGGTACGGCTTCAGCACGCGGATGCGCTCCTCCCAGACCTCCTCGGGCTCGCCCATGGAGACCCAGACATCCGTGTAGATCACATCCGCCCCGCCGGCTCCTTCCGCCACGTCCTCCGTCAGAGTGACAGAGCCGCCGCTCGCCCTGGCATACGCTTCGCACTCCGCGACCAGGTCGGCACCGGGGAAATACTCCCGGTTCGTGCAGGCCGTAAAATGCATCCCGAGCTTGCTGCAGGCGATCATCAGGGAGTTGCCCATGTTGTAGCGGGCATCGCCCATATAAGTGAGCTTCTTGCCGGTAAGGCTCCCGAGCTTCTCCCGGATCGTCAGCAGGTCCGCCAGGATCTGGGTGGGATGGTACTCATTGGTAAGTCCGTTCCAGACAGGCACTCCGGCGTACTTCGCCAGCGCCTCCACCCTCGCCTGCTCATAGCCGCGGTACTCGATGCCGTCATACATGCGGCCCAGCACCCGGGCCGTGTCCGCAATGCTCTCCTTCTTCCCGATCTGGGAGCCGGAGGAATCGAGATAGGTCACGTGCATCCCGCAGTCATAAGCGGCCACTTCGAAGGAGCAGCGGGTGCGGGTGCTGGTCTTCTCGAAAATGAGCGCGATGTTCTTGCCGGGCATACTGTAGTCATAGACCCCGGCCTTCTTCTTCGCCTTTAACTCCGCTGCGAGATCCAGCAGATACAGAATCTCGTCAGCCGTGAAATCCTTAAGTGTAAGAAAATTGCGTCCTGTTAATTTTGACATCTCCTTCATCCTCCAGTAAGTCAGGGGACAGCGCTTCTGACTCATTCTTGTGAAACCATTTCTGCTGATACAATTGCCTCTTTGTGAACTGTGCGCCGAAGCTTCACCGCAGGCCGGCGCCGGCCTGTCTGACCGCTTCATACAGGAGGATCCCTGCAGCCATAGCCGCATTGAGCGACTCCACCTCCCCGGCCATCGGAATCCGTATGAGCTCGCTGCACTCCGCCGCCAGCTCATCCGACACACCTTTGCTCTCATTGCCTATGACAAATGCAGCTGCTCTCCTGTAGTCGCAGTCCGTATAGGCCTTGCTTCCCCTCAGGTGGGCGGCATACACACCAATCCCCTGCTTTCTCAGCTTTCTGACAAAGGAGACAGCGGGGCTGCAGAAAGCCTGCATGTCCGTCTCTTGCGGGATCACAAAATGGGGCACCCGGAAGATGGATCCCATCGTGGAGCGGATCACCTTCGGGGAATAGAGGTCGACAGATCCCTCTGTCAGGAACACAGCCCCAACCCCCGCAGCCTCACCGGTCCTCAGAATCGTCCCTGCATTTCCGGGATCCTGCAGGTTCTCGAGAATGCAATAGAGGCGCGCGCGGGATAAATCTCCCGAAGATGCGAGCACCGCATCCGGATCCCACTCCATCTTCCGCATGACAGTGAGGATCCCCTGCGGAGTCTTCGTGTCCGACAGGGAGTGAAATCTTCCTTCCTCCACATCGACAGCTGCGGGCGTGTCCTTCGGAATCGCAGACAGCACCTCCGGGTGCTCCGCAGCAAATTCCCGCGTCATCAGGACCTGCACGATGCGGTCGCGCGGAGCCTCGAAGAACAGCTTTCTCCCCTCCGCGACAAAAAGGCCCTGCTCATCGCGGGCCTTTTTACTCTTCTTCAGTGCTGTAATCTCTTTAAATGATAACATATCCGATTATACCAGTGTCCCTTACAGGGATTCATCCTTCAGGACTTTCTTCGCCTCATCCTTGTGATATCCGCCGGACATCGCTGTCGCAATCTCATACTGGTAATCATCGATGCCCTTCACCATCGACAGCGCCTCGTCAATGTCGAAGTCCTGGAACTTCCCGTTCTTATAGCCGACCACCCGCTCGCTCTTGCCCTCGATCAGGAGATCCACCGCCATGCAGCCCATGATGGAGGCATAGACGCGGTCCTTCGCCGACGGGCTGCCGCCGCGCTGCATGTGACCGAGAATCGTCGCTCTCGTCTCGATTCCGGTGGCGGCCTCAATCCGTCTCGCCATAGAGACCGAATGGCCCACGCCCTCCGCATTGATGATGATATGGTGCTTCTTCCCGCGCTTTCTGCTGTCTATGATGTTGTCAATGATCTTCTGCTCGTCGTAGTCATACTTCTCCGGGAGCAGGATATCCTCCGCGCCGTTGGCAATGCCGCACCACAGCGCCAGATAGCCGGCATTTCTCCCCATGACTTCAATGATGGAGCAGCGCTCATGGGAAGTGGAGGTGTCGCGCACCTTGTCGATGGCTTCCATCGCCGTGTTCACGGACGTGTCAAAGCCAATGGTATATTCCGTGCAGGAAATGTCGAGATCGATGGTCCCTGGCAGTCCCACCACGTTGATCCCCTGGTGAGCCAGGCACTGCGCGCCTCTGTAGGAACCGTCGCCGCCGATGACCACGAGCCCGTCAATGCCGTACTTCCTGCAGGTATCCGCCGCATGCTTCTGCCCTTCCAGCGTGCGCATCTCCGCGCATCTCGCAGTGTACAGAATCGTGCCGCCTTTCTGGATCGTATCCGAGACATCCTGGGCAGTCATCTCTTTGAGGTCATCCTCCATGAGACCGTCATAGCCTCTGTAGATGCCGTACACCTTGAGCCCTCTGCCGAGTCCTCTTCTCACAACAGCGCGAATCGCCGCATTCATGCCCGGTGCGTCGCCGCCGCTCGTCAGGACGCCGATCGTCTTAATTTCTTTCTTCTCTGCCATCTCATCAATCCTCCTGCTTTGAGGTCCAGTTCTTATTCATTGTACGCGATCTGACCACGTTTTTCAACGCCGTTTCTTTACCCTGACGGTAACATTTTCCTTTCCGAAATGGGCGCGGAACAGGGCCAGGGTATCCGCTGTGATGGAAATGCCTCCCGCCGGGTCATATCTGCGGTACTGCTTTACATCCCTGAGGAAGAGGTAAACCTCGTCGCTGCCTTCCGTCATACTGCACAGATCCTGTAATTCCCCCTGCTCCCTCAGCCACGTCTCCTTATCCGGAAATGCGATCCAGAGCTCCCGGGGCACGTCCGAGAAGCGGGTGATCTTGTCCGCGATGAGTTTGCTGGGCTTGTCGTCCTCCACAGAGACCCGCCCCTCAATAAACAGCTTCTCATCCTCCCGGATCAGGTCCCTGCAGCGGTCGTAGACCGCGGGGAAAAGCAGGATCTCCACCGTGCCCACCAGGTCCTCGATCATAAGAAATGCCATGGTCTTCCCGGTCTTCGTGGATTTAATCGTGACAGAGGAGACGAGTCCCCCGATCACGGCCCTGGCATCCTGCTCGAGACGGGACAGCCCGGTCTCCTCATCCAGTTCAAAGTCCGAAGATTCAGCCGTAATGCGGCTCTGCATCAGCTCCCGGTAGTCCTCAAGGGGATGGCCGCTCAGATAGATGCCGAGCACATCCTTCTCCAGGGCAAGCTTCGCCTCTTTCGTGAACTCCCCCACATCCGGCATCGCGATCTCATGGCGCTTCTTCTCCTCCGGATCCAAAAAATCAAACAGCGACATCTGCCCGGAGACAGCCTCTTTCGCCTCATAAGAGGCCTGATCAAGGATGCGCGGATACACCTGCATCAGCTGCTTCCGCGTTGCGCCGAAGCAGTCGCAGGCCCCGGCCGCGATCAGGTTCTCAATCGCCCGCTTGTTCATATCCTTCCCGAAGGTCCGGGAGATGAAATCATGGAGGGACTCATAAGGCCCGCCCCTCTCTCTCTCAGCGACCAGCTTGTCAATGACCCCTCTGCCGATGGATTTGATCGCGTACATGCCGCAGCGGATGGATCCCTCCTCCGCTGTGAATCTCCCGACGCCGCTGTTGACAGAGGGCGGAAGGATGCCGATTCCCACGGACCGGCAATGCATCAGGTATTCCGCACATTTGGACGGCGCATCGATCACGGACGTGAGGAGTGCCGCCATATACTCCACGGGGTAGTAGCATTTTAAATAAGCCGTCTGAAAGGACACCACGGCGTAAGCGGCCGCGTGGCTCTTGTTGAAGGCGTACTTGGCAAAATCGGTCATCTCATCGAAGATATGGGAGGCTGTCTTCTCCGGAATGCCCCTGGCGATGCAGCCGGGCACTCCCTCCTCTTCATTTCCGTAGATGAAATTCTTCCGTTCCTTCTCCATCACGGAGGCTTTCTTCTTCGACATCGCGCGGCGCACGAGGTCGGAGCGGCCCAGGCTGTAGCCGCCCAGCTCCCGGACGATCTGCATGACCTGTTCCTGATAGACGATGCAGCCGTAGGTGTTGCCGAGGATCGGCTCCATGAGCGGCGTGTCATAGGTCACGGTCTCCGGGTGCTCCTTGCCCCGGATATATTTCGGAATGAAATCCATCGGACCCGGCCGGTACAGGGCAATGCCCGCGATGATGTCCTCCAGCGTGCGGGGCTGCAGCTCCTTCATGAAGGCCTTCATGCCCGCACTCTCCAACTGGAACACACCCTCGCAGCGGCCTTTGCCGATCATCTCCATGACCTTCGGGTCATTATAGTCTACCCTCTCAATGTCCAGCAGGCCCCGTCCTCCGTCAGGCCGCAGATACGCATCGGGAAGCGCCTCCCGGGCGATCCCGTCGTTGATGAGGTTCACGGCATTCTGGATCACGGTCAGCGTCCGAAGGCCCAGGAAATCCATTTTCAAGAGCCCCAGCTCCTCCAGAGTCGTCATCGTATACTGGGTCGTAATCGAGCCGTCGGCCGCCCTGGACAGCGGGACGTACTCCACGGCAGGCTTCTTCGAGATGACAACCCCCGCGGCGTGCATCGAGGTATTGCGGGGCAGTCCCTCCAGCCTCCGGGACATGTCGATCAGGTAGCGGATCTCTTCCTTCTCCTGGTATTCCCGCCTCAGGTCCGAGCTCTCCTGGAGGGCTTTATCCAGCGTGATGCCCAGCTCCTTCGGGATCATCTTCGCTATGCGGTCGCACTCACTGTAAGGCATGTCCAGCGCCCGCCCCACATCGCGGATGACGCCTCTGGCGGCCATGGTGCCGAAGGTCACGATCTGGACGACGCGGTCCCGCCTGTATTTCTCCACGACGTAGTCTATGACCTCCTGCCGCCGCTCGAAGCAGAAATCCACATCAATATCCGGCATGGAGACGCGCTCGGGATTGAGAAAGCGCTCGAAGAGCAGCTGGTAGCGAATGGGATCCAGCTCTGTGATGCCGAGGGCATAGGACACAATGGAGCCGGCCGCCGAGCCTCTGCCCGGTCCCACAATAATGCCGTGATTCTTTGCAAAATGCACATAATCCCAGACAATCAGGAAGTAATCCACGAAGCCCATGTGCTCGATGGTGCTGATCTCGTACTCCAGCCGCTCTGCCAGCTCCGGCCTGTCGCTTCGGAAATGTTCGCCGTAGTTCCGGCACATGCCCTCCTCGCAGAGCTCCCGCAGATAAGTAATGGCGTCCTTGCCGTCCGGCACGTCGTACTCCGGGATCTTCCGCTCTCCGAAGGTAATAGTGACGTTGCAGCGCTCCGCAATCTTAGCCGTGTTCTCCATTGCCTCAGGGACATAGGAGAAGAGCCGGCCCATCTCCTCCTCGGATTTCACATAGTACTGGCCGCCCTCATAGCGCATGCGGTTCTCATCGCCGACCTTCTTCTGGGTCTGGATGCAGAGCAGGATGTCGTGGGAATCCGCGTCTTCTTTGCCGGTGTAGTGAATATCATTTGTACAGACCAGGGGAATGCCGGTCTCCTCATGCATGCGGATCAGCATCTGGTTGACGTGCTTCTGCTCCGGGATCCCGTGATCCTGGAGTTCGAGGTAATAATTTCCCTCCCCGAAGATCGCCAGATGCTCCAGGGCAGCCTTCTTTGCACCGGCGTAATCGCCGGCGCTGATATGGCGGGGCACCTCTCCCGCGAGACAGGCGGACAGAGCGATGAGCCCTTCATGGTACTGCTCCAGGATCTCCCTGTCCACTCTGGGTCTGTAGTAAAAGCCCTCCGTAAATCCCGCAGAGACCAGCTTCACGAGATTGCTGTACCCCTGGTCATTCATTGCCAGAAGGACCAGATGAAAATAGCGGTCATCGGAGGAAGCGCCCCGGTCGAAGCGGCTGCCCGGAGATACATAGACCTCGCACCCGAGGATCGGCTTGATCCCCTGTGCGAGGGCCTCTTTGTAGAAATCTATGCACCCGTACATCACTCCGTGATCGGTGATCGCCGCGGACGTCTGTCCGAGCTCCTTCACCCGGGATACGTATTCTTTTATTTTGTTGGAGCCGTCCAGCAGGGAGTATTCCGTGTGGACATGCAGATGTGTAAATGCCATAACAGGATTATCTCAATCATCACTCCGTGGTTTTGTCGTCTTGAACTGATACAGGATTCCAAAGGCAGCCAGCACCACACCGACACCAATTCTGGAGACCGTCTCCACCAACGGGCTCCAGCGAACCATCACAAGGTTCTGGAAGATCTGGTTGGAGATCATCAGGCCGCCGCACAGGCCGGTCGCTATAATCACAACAGGGCGCAGGTACACGACGCCAAGCACCGCCAGGATCACACCCACGACCAGGCTCACGATCAGGATCACGGTCTGATCCAGCTTCGTGTAAGCCCCGAGGAGCAATCCGGTGATGGAAAATGCCGCCAGAATGATCACGACGAACACGCCGACCCGGTAGAGGAAGAAGCCGAGGAAACCGAAGATTACTGCTCCGACGATCGGAAGCAGGATCGTAAACGGAGCCTGCAGATTCGCGGCTCCGACCACTATTTCCGCCACGAGAATGCCAATGCATGCCCCGATAATCGTAGACAGCACGCGCACTGCCTTGTAGCCGAAGAAACAGTAGATCAGCCCGAGCACCACTGACACAATGATGGCAGCCGTCTGAAGCCAGGGAAATGTCGGAATCTGAAACGTGGTGATATTCGACATCTGCCCATTCAGCTCCGTGATCACATCATTTACCGTTGTCATTGTTACTTCCTCCCTCACGTCAATATGCTATAGCCGTTAACGAAATTATCTGCTGCGCAGAACCTTTCGTTTTCCCTATATGCAGTTAATCTAAGCAATTGCCTTCGGCAATTA
>CADCQE010000358.1 GCA_902803505.1 uncultured Lachnospiraceae bacterium
CGGAAGCATCCTTACCTACGATCTCACCGCCGTTCGAATAGATGAACGCTTCAACAGCACCACCGGTATTTGCGGTCCAGCCGGCCACATTACCTCTCTGAACATCCTTACAGATCTGCTCGAAAGCATCCCAGGTCCAGGTGCCGTTCTTCTGCATATCATAGATCTCGTCAGCGGTATGTCCGCCGTTTTCCAGAAGCTTCTTGTTGAAATATACGCCGTCACGGGGCTCAGCAATGCCTCCGTAGAAAGCATAGATGCCGCCTTTGTAACTGTACTGCTCATGCAGAAGGTTCTGCTGATACTTATGATCGCTGAAATCAAGGCAATCAAGAGTGGACAGATCATACATCTGGCCGTTACGCATTGCAGCGGTCATTTCGTTACAGTCACGAACGGTGAAGATATAAGCATTGTCATCGCCGCCGGTGGTAACATAATCTACGAACTGCTGAGGAGCATTGCCCCAGTCGCAGTTATCCACGATACCCTGGCTCATCTTGAAGTTGTACTTCTCCATAGCCCACTCACGATACTCGCGGATCTCTGCCTCGTAGCTGGACAGGCTGTCGGGATCTGCCTGCATGATGTCGGTCTCATCGGTGGAGAACCAGTCACGGATGACGATCTCCATACCACCCAGATCGATCGGGCTTCCGTCAGCCTTGGTACGAACCGTATAAGGCTCAACGTCTTCTTCGGGCTCGCCGCCATCATCCGGATCCACGGGATCGGAGCTGGCATTGGGTGTCGGTGTTGCGTCACCGGCGGGAGTCGGAGTTGCAGCATCTCCGCCGCCGCTCGAGCAGGCTGCCATGTTGACTGCCATCACAGCAGCGAGAGCAACAGGTACAAATTTCCTTTTCATACTTTTTTACCCTCCATTTAGAATGTGTGCTATTACCTTATCCGTTCGGAGACTATCCTCCTCCCGGAAGTAACCATGTTATAATAATATACCACTCGGTTTACAAAATCAACAGATGATTCAAAACTTGTTCAAAATTTGTTCATTTTTTACATCTTGATACCGGTGGACGCAATACTCTCAACAAATTTCCGCTGCGCAAAGAGATACAGTATGATCAGCGGGCCTACCACCATCAGCGTACCGGTAGACAGGATACAGTTGGAGTATGCGATGGAGACCGCAACTTTCTCGCCGGTCAGACGCTGGATATACACGCCCAGGGAATCGACCACCGTCGACAGGCTGGTAGCCACCAGACGTTTGCCGCCGAGGAACATGGATGCGTAGAAACCGTCCGTCCACTGCCATACAAAGGAGAAAAGGAAGCAGGACGTGATGATCGGCGTTGCCTCGGGAAGCATGATCTTCCAGAAGGTCTTGAACATGCCGCAGCCATCCACATAAGCCGCCTCTTCCATATCCATGGGGATGTTCCGGAAGAACTGACGTATCATGTAGATATACAGACCGTCCTTCAGGCCCATGCAGCCGATGCACATCATATAATAAGGAATGATGGAACCGCGCAGGTTTAAGGAATCTCCCGTTATCAGCTTGAAGATCCCGAAAATATCAAAGAAACGGAATCTTAAGAACAGCGAAGTGGAAATGACCTGGGGAGGGATCACGATGATCAGCATGACAAATGCGAACCACAGCTTCTTGAACGGGAACTTGAAGCGCGCAAAGCCATACCCCACCAGAGTACACATGGCGATCTGGATGACCGAGGTCGTCAGTGAGATGATGAGGGAGTTGATAAAACTCGTCTTATAAGTCATAACCTCAGCCGCGATCTCATAGTTTGCCAGCGTAAAATGCTGGGGGATCGAAATGACCACCGGATCAAACAGATCCTCCTCCGTCATAAGGCTGACGGAGATCTTGTTCAATATCGGCTGCAGGATCATAAAGCACAGACCGAAGAGAAGGATGAACCTGCAGATACTCACAACGATCGAAGTAACCCTCTTTTTCAGCAGGTATCCTCCGGATTTTTTGTTCCGATCCCAGAAGGTGTCCTTTGCTATATTAACATCAATCACTGTAATATACCCCCTTGGAGATAGCTAGCGAAGTAATTCCGACAAACGCGATGACCACCACAAAGTAGACCCAGGTCATAGCGGATGCGGTGCCGTAGTCCTGTTTTGCGACCATCGTCGTACGGATCTTTTCGATGACCTCATTATCCGAACGCATACAGAAGTCTACTACGGTATAGACCCAGTTTACAAGGAAGAGGGAACTGATCATGGGGAAGGTAACCTTCCAGAGACTCTCCCATGCGGTACAGCCTTCGATCTGTGCAGCTTCGTACATGCTGCTCGGGATCGTCTGCAGACCGGAAAGGAAGATGATGATCTGGATACCGCTGGCCAGTGCCACGTCGTAAATATTATTGATGACTTCAAAGACCTGCTCAAAGGCTCTGGTACCGACGCCGGTGGTACGCAGGATCGTCTGCAGGCCGGCCGTGATGCTGATACCGGAAGTGGTGGTCTCCACGGTCTGCTGCAGCTGTGCGATCAGCTGGTTATTGGATTCCAGACCAAGCATAACGCCGGAGGAAAGGATGACCGGAAGGAAGAAGACCGCACGGACGAGTGCACGTCCCTGGAACTTCTGGTTCAGGATCAGCGATACGAAGAAACTGAAAACGATGATCGCGAAGGAATAAACCACCATTCGCAGCAGCTCTTCCGTCAGCAGACGGACATATTCGGGATCCACCCGGAATGCGTAATTGTAATTCGCGAGACCGTTATAATGCAGTTCAAATACGCCGGCCCCCAGTTCCACCTGGGTGAAACTCATATACAGAGACTGCACAAAAGGCCGCAGCATAAAGACCAGGAAACCGAAGATAAACGGAAGGATAAAAAGATACCCTGCTTTGGCTTTACGTCTCTCCAGTCCGACCAGCTTTTTTTTCTTTTTCTTCTTCTTTTCCATTTCCATGTTTTTATAGCCTCTCTTCTATCCGTTTAGTGTCAGCCTCAGCGTACCACGACATAATCGCGGGTAGGTACCACGGTACCGTCCTCTGCCGTATAATCTTCCGTAAAGCTGTAGTTCACATATACTTTGGTCCCGTCTGCATAACTCGTGCAGCGTACATAGCTTGAAAGCACTTCGTGATCCTTGATCTCCTGATTGAAGCAGTGCCCCATCTCTTCATTATAGCGCTTGCACATACTGATCAGGCGATCCCGCCATGCCGCATATTCGCAGCCGTAATACTCGGAATAGAGCGTTTTCTGCAGTGCGAAGGA
>CADCQE010000359.1 GCA_902803505.1 uncultured Lachnospiraceae bacterium
CCTGAGCTTCTGTTTCTCACGGGCGGTGTCTCGAAGCTGCCGCAGATCCGGGACTGGTGCCGGGCGGCCTTCCCGGAGGCGATTGTCATCACCAGCGCACAGCCGGAGTTCTCCGTATCCCAGGGCCTGGCTTACTGCGGCAGGATCGACGCCGAGCTGCGGGAATTCCGCGAGGACATTGAGACCCTGAAGAATTCCAAGGTCATCGATGCTATCGTCAAGGACCACATCGCCGAGCTCTACCGGCTGGCGGTGGATACGATGGTGGAGCCCATTCTGAGCCACGCGGCGGCGACGGTTTTCGACCGCTGGAGAGACGGCCTGATCGAGCGGCTCTCCGACACGGATGAGGAGCTGCAGAAAGAGATTGCGGGCTACCTGGAATCGGAGGAGGCGAGGCAGCAGCTGCTTGCGGCAATCAGCACCTGGCTGAAGCCGGTTGCGGACGAGCTGGAGGAATATACGGTTCCCATCTGC
Organism: uncultured Lachnospiraceae bacterium; assembly: GCA_902803505.1. Classification (GTDB taxonomy): domain Bacteria; phylum Bacillota; class Clostridia; order Lachnospirales; family Lachnospiraceae; genus Chordicoccus. The sequence goes on from CADCQE010000359.1 coordinate 478, forward strand.
ATCAAGCATCATGTCCCTTACACGGTGCTCAGCCTGAAATCCTATCTCTCGGTTTCAGATGTGAATATCGGACTGGATGCGAAGAACCTGTTCGCCGTCACGGAGATCACCCTCATGATCGACTCGCTCATCAGTATTCTCGTCGGGCTCATCTGCGGCGGGGGCGGGATGGCCATGATCTCGAGCGGGCCGGAGGGCATAGTCGCGGGCGCGGCGGTCTCCCTGCTGGTCCTGATCCTCGGAAAGAAGCGGATGGAGAAGGCCTTCATGGACATGAATATCCCGAAGCCGGTGCGAAAGCTGGTGCCGCGGAATGGATTCCGCACGCGCATTGGCTCCATCACGGAGGATGTGAGGGAGACATTTTACCGCAATCTGGAAGAAGAGAAGAATGAGGAGATCACGGCGCATATGGTCGATGAGATCGCGGCGCAGATTGAGGAGTGCCTGACGCGCATGGCGGAAGTGGTAGAGATCCCCCTGGGATGAGGACGGGGATTCCGGAGAGGAGGCAGCCCGTGAGAAAGTACAGTTTGGCAAGTATGGTTTTATCAGCGGCAATTGCAATGAGCCTGAGCCTTGCGCCGGTCCTCGCCGCTGAGGACGGGGACGTTCTGGTGGATCTGACATTTGACAAGGACACGGAGAACTTCATGATCTACACAGAGGGCGGCACTTGCGACATCTCCAATACGGAGGGACGGCTGGATATCAAGATCACAAGCTGCGGCCAGTTGGATTACGCCAACCAGGTCTACTACGACGGCTTTGGCCTGGAGAAGGGCGCTGTGTACACCTACAGCTTCGACGTCTCCAGTGACGTTGAGCGGCAGATCGAGTACCGCATCCAGTTAAACGGCGGGGACTACCGCGCCTATGTCGGCGATTTTATTGACATCGGGCCTGACGAAGAGCGCTTCATCGTGGATTGGACCATGGAGGAGGAGAGCGACCCCGCGCCGCGCATCGCCTTCAACCTCGGCCTGATGCCGGACATGGAGGCGGATCCGGGCGAGCACCACGTGTATATTGACAACATTTCCCTCGTGCTGAAGGACGCTTCCGGTGCGGAAGAAGAATCCGCGGAGGAGGAAGAAGCGTCCCCGGAGGCCGCGGTCAACCAGACCGGTTACCGGCCTGACGACGGGAAGACCGTATTTGTGCAGGGCGAAGACGCTTCGGGGGCGGAGTTCTCCATCGTGGATGTGGAGAGCGGGACAGAGCTCTTTGAGGGCGTTTTGTCGGAAGCGGTCCGGGATGAAGCAAGCGGAGAAATGGTCTGCCGGGGGGATTTCTCTGATTTTGACATGGAAGGCGAATTCAAGGTCCTTGTCCGTGATCCGGAACTGGAGTCCCCTCTTTTTCGGATCGATGAACATCCCTACGACGAACTCTACCGGGCCCTCATCCGCATGCTCTGCCTGCAGCGCTGCGGTACCGAAAGCGACGAGGAGATCGCCTGAGACTATGCCCACGGGTCCTGTCACACGGAGGATGCCGTGATCTACGGGACGGAGGAGACGATGGATGTGAGCGGCGGCTGGCATGACGCGGGCGACTACGGGCGCTATGTAGTCTCCGGGGCGAAGGCCGTGGCAGATCTCTTCTATGCTTATGAGATGGGAGCCGGCAGCCTGGACGATGCGGGCATTCCGGAGAGCGGGAACGGTATCTCCGATCTTTTGGATGAGGCGAGATATGAGCTGGACTGGCTTCTGAAAATGCAGGATCCGGAGAGCGGCGGCGTGTACCACAAGGTGACCTGCGCGAATTTCCCCGGTGAAGTGTTTCCGGAAGAGGAGACGGATGAGCTCATTTTGTCGCCCGTCTCCACGGCGGCGACAGGAGACTTTGCCGCTGTTATGGCGAAGGCTGCGCGGATCTACAAGGAGATCGATGAGGACTTCGCGGATGAGGCAATGTCTGCGGCCCTGAGGGCCTGGGATTATCTGGAGACCCATGAGGCGAAGGGCTTTACGAATCCGCCGGAGATCTCCACGGGCGAATACCCGGATGAGAAGACCGGGGACGAGTCCTTCTTCGCTGCCGTGGAATTGTATCTGTCCGGTGAGGACTCCTTCAGGGACAAGGTGCTTGCGCTGTGTAAGACGAGCCTTGGCATGGGGCTCGGATGGGCGGATGTGAGCGGGTACGCGGCACTTGACCTCGTTGAGAGCTCGGATGAGGGCATCGCGGAGGCGGCGGAGATGGCGGAGAAGGTGGTGCTCGGCGCTGCAGACGCCCTGCTGGAGAAGATAGAAGGGGACCGGTACAATGCGTCCCTTGGCATCGATTATTACTGGGGATCCAATATGGGCGCCGCCAATAACGGCATGGTGCTGCTTGAGGCAGCTTCCCTTGCGGGGGCGGACTCTGCGAGGTATCAGAAGGCGGCGAAGGAGCAGCTGGATTATCTGCTCGGCGCGAACAGTCTCGGCTATTCCTTTGTGACGGCTTACGGCGGGAAGACGCCGGAGAATCCCCATCACCGGCCGTCCCAGGCTGTCGGCTATGCCATGCCCGGCATGCTGGTCGGAGGACCGGACTGCCATCTCGAGGATCCCTATGCGCAGGCGGTTCTCGACGGGGCCGCGCCGGCGAAGTGCTATGTCGACAATTCCCAGAGCTATTCGACGAATGAAGTTGCAGTGTATTGGAACTCCCCGCTGATTGCGCTGATTGCGGGGCTGGTGTGAACAAATTTCAGTACTTGCATTTTTCCCGAAAAAGTATGAAAATGGACAGCGACGCATTTTTATGAAAGACGACGAAACGCGAAAGGTACCTGGAATGAGGAAAGTAGTAAAATTCGGTGGAAGCTCTTTGGCGGATGCTGCCCAGTTTAAAAAGGCGGCGGATATCGTTCTCTACGATGAGAGCCGTATCTATGTTGTGCCAAGCGCACCGGGCAAGCGCTATCCGGCAGATACGAAGGTGACGGATCTGCTGCTGAAGCTGTACGAGAGCGCAGCGAAGGGGGAGGACTTCACAGAGAAGCTCAACGTGATCCGCAAGCGATATAGCGAGATTATTGACGGGCTTGGCCTCGATCTCTCTCTGGATGAGGAGTTTGAGACGATCGAGCGCGTCATGAAGGAGGATCCCCAGCGGGACTACGCGGCTTCCAGGGGCGAGTACCTGAACGGCCGGATCATGGCGGCCTGCCTGAGCTTTGAATTTATTGATCCCTTTGAAGTGATCTTTTTTAATGAAGAGGGAAATCTCAATACTTATAAGACGGAGAAGGTTCTGTCCGCGCGGCTTAAGAAATGCGGGCACGCGGTCATTCCAGGCTTCTACGGCCAGGGCAAGGACGGAAGAATCAAGACCTTCTCGCGCGGCGGCTCCGATGTGACGGGATCCATCGTCGCTGGTGCGGCAAGGGTGGATATCTATGAGAACTGGACCGACGTCTCCGGCTTCCTGGTGGCGGACCCCCGCATTGTAAATGATCCTGTGGCGATCCACACCATCACCTACCGCGAGCTGCGGGAGCTGAGCTACATGGGAGCGTCGGTGCTCCATGAGGACGCCATCTTCCCCGTGCGCTCGAAAGGAATCCCGATCAATATCCGCAACACCAACAAGCCCTCCGAAGAGGGGACCTGGATCGTCGAGAGCACTGCCAAGAAACCGAAGTACACGATCACCGGTGTCGCCGGCAGGAAAGGCTACTGCGCCGTGCTGATCACGAAGGCGATGATGAACTCAGAGGTAGGGTTCGGGCGAAAAGTACTGCAGGCATTTGAAGAGAACGGCGTCTCCTTCGAACACATGCCTTCGGGCATTGACACGATGACGGTCGTTGTCCACGAGTCCGACTTCATGGACAATGAGCAGCGCATCGTCTCAGCCATTCACCGCATGGCCTCGCCGGACAGCGTGGAGATCGAGACGGATCTCTCGCTCATCGCCGTAGTGGGGCGGGGAATGAAATCCATGCGCGGTACAGCGGCGCGGATCTTCTCGGCACTTGCCCACGCCCGCGTCAACATCCGCATGATTGACCAGGGCTCTTCGGAGCTCAACATTATCGTCGGTGTGGAGAATAAAGACTTTGAAACTGCGATCCGCGCGATCTACAAGATCTTTGTGGACACTCAGATCTGATGGATGGGGGAGCAGCTTTTTAGTACTGGGAGTATAAGAATCCGTGGCAGATAACAATTTGAACAGGCGGCGGCCTGATAAGACAAAGGGGCTCGGGATGATGATACTGAAACTTCTCGGGCTGATTGTGCTGGCTGTATATATCATTGGAATTATCGTTCTGCAGGGGCGTTTCCTGGAGAACACTTCTGTCAATGGAATTGACGTGAGCCGCATGACGGCAGAGGAAGCGGAGGCGCTCTACAGCAAGACCTACGAGGGCTGGCAGCTCAAGGTTAAGACCATCGAGGGAAATGAGGAGATCATCGACGGCGGCGACATTGGCTACAAGCTGCAGATGAAGCCGTCGTTTCCGTCAATGGTGCGCTGGCAGAATTTCCTGAAATGGCCCTTTGTGCATTTTCTCAAGACGGACAAAAAAACGACAGGCAGTGCTGTGTGCGACGAGGCTCTCCTGAAGACCGCCCTCCAGAATCTGAACTGTGTCTCAGGCCCGGATATCCGGGACCCTGTGAATGCGCATATCGGCCGCGCCGAGGACGGCGGCTACTATGAGCTGGTGGAGGCGGACGATGGGAACCGCCTGAATGATGAGCGCACCTTCGCGGCTGTTCTTGAGACGATTCAGGCCGGCGGGGACGAGATCGATCTGGACAAAGCCGGCTGCTACGAAAAGGCCACGCTTTTCGCCAGCGACCCTGGCCTGCAGCAGCAGTTTGCTCCCATCGATGGGTTTCAGCAGACC
>CADCQE010000360.1 GCA_902803505.1 uncultured Lachnospiraceae bacterium
AACTGAATAACTGAGTAAGTAAAGAGAGGGCTCGAGGGTTCTTCAGACTTCCGGGCTCTCTTTTTTCTGCTTTTTACTGGAATCCCCGGATGTGTATGGAACGGCATATCCGGAGGTTCCATTAAGGGGCAGAAAAACAGAGTACATGATGAAAGAAAGGACTGAGGTTATATGGACGTCAGAAGAGTTTTATCCCTGGATCTCGAGACGTACAGCGATGTGGATCTGGGGAAATGCGGCGTGTACAGGTACGTGGAGGGGGATTTTCATATCCTTCTCTGCGCCTATGCGTTTGATGATGAGGATGTGAAAATCGTGGATCTCGCCTGTGGGGAGGAGATGCCTGCGGAAGTGGTAGATGCGGTTTTTAATGACAGCGTCATTAAGGCGGCATGGAACGCGCAGTTTGAACGGACCTGCCTGTCGCGGTTCTTCGGTAAGCAGCTCTCTCCTGATTCCTGGCAGTGTTCCATGGTGTGGGCGGCGAGCCTGTCCCTTCCGTTGGCTTTGAAAAATGCGGCATTAGTGTTGAAAACAGGCGAGCAGAAGGACAGGGCCGGTGAGGATCTGATCCGGTATTTCAGTATTCCCTGCAAACCGACTAAGAGCAATGGAGGGCGGACACGGAACCTGCCGGAACATGCCCCGGAGAAGTGGAAGAGCTTCAAGGATTACTGCCTGCAGGATGTCAGGACGGAACGGGATATCAGGAAAGTCCTGGAGCGGTTCCCGCTGCAGGAGCATGAGTGGGATTACTACCACATGGACCAGAGGATCAATGACCGAGGCGTCCTGATCGACAGGGAACTGGTCACGCAGGCGATCACATGTGACCTGATGCTGTCAGAAGAAATGACGAAAAAGGCATATGAGCTGACAGGACTGGAAAACCCGAATTCAGTATCCCAGCTGAAGTCCTGGCTGGAGGATCGTGGGATCGAAATGGAGTCCCTTGGCAAGAAGGATGTAGCGGCAATGATTAAAGACCTCGACAGGCACAGTGCCGATGGGGAAGCCCTGGAAATGATGAAGCTGAGGCTTCAGATGGCAAAATCGTCTGTAAAGAAATACCAGGCAGCAGACAGATACATCTGTGAGGATGGCCGGGCTCATGGCCTGTTCCAGTTTTCAGGTGCGAACCGGACACAGCGCTGGGCCGGACGCGGAATTCAATTACAGAATCTCCCACAGAATCATATTTCCACTCTCGATGAGGCACGGGAACTGCTGAAGATGGGCTGTTTTGACATGGTGGAATCTATCTACGGAAACACACCGGACATCCTGTCGCAGCTGATTCGCACGATGCTGATCCCGAAACCGGGCTGTGAGTTTATTGTGGCGGACTTCAGTGCCATCGAAGCCCGGGTCCTGGCCTGGCTTGCAGGCGAACAGTGGAGGCTGGACGCCTTTAAACGGGGAGATGACATCTACTGTGCATCGGCATCTCAGATGTTTGGCGTGCCCGTTGTAAAACACGGCATCAATGGTGAATTGCGGCAGAAAGGCAAGGTCGCCGAACTGGCCTGCGGTTATGGCGGCGCAGCCGGAGCCCTGATCAGCATGGGCGCTTTAGATATGGGTTTGAAAGAGGATGAACTTCCGGACCTGATTGATGACTGGCGCAATTCCAATCCGAACATCGTCCGCTTCTGGTGGGATGTGGAGAAAGCCGCGATTGAGACAATCAAAGATCACAGGGACAGGAATGTCGGCAGGGTTGGCTTCCGGTTTTCTGCGAACACGCTCTGGATTGTGCTTCCATCAGGCCGCAAACTCGCCTATATCAAACCAAAGCTCCAGCCTAACAGGTTCGGCCGCATGGCGATTACATTTGAGAGTCTGAATGCATCGAATGCCTGGAGCAGGGGCGAGACGTACAGTGGCCGGTTGGTTGAGAACGTTACACAGAGCACAGCACGTGACCTTCTGGCAGAGGCTATGTGGCGCATGGAGAAGGCCGGACTGGATATTGTCGGGCACGTCCACGATGAAGTCATTCTGGAAGTACCTGTCGGAAGCATCACTGTGGACGAGGTCTGCGCCATCATGGGGCAGAACCCGAAATGGGCTGAGGGGGCTCCGTTGGCTGCTGCAGGATATCGTGGAGATTATTACTTCAAGGACTGAGAAATCTTTTCAGCGGCCTTAAAAAACATACCCTTTGAAACCTGATAAGTAGAGGGACACATCAAACAGCAAAAAGGGAGGTCACAGTATGGGTAGAAAACGAAAAGAAAAAGACGGCATTTTTGACAGGATTGGGGAGGAAGTCAACCTTGAGAAATGTCCTGAATGCAGTGAGCATCCTGATTGCTTTTGCCATCACAATGGAAAATGCACGGCTCTGAACGCATGCGGCGGTCAGGGCTGTGTTTTTTATAAGCCGACGGAAAAGGCACTGGAAGAGGGCAGGGCGGCATACCGGAAACTCAAAGAAGCGAAGCGGCATGACCTGATCCAGAGATACATCAAAGCATATACGGCGCTGGGGTTCCTGGATGAGGAGATAAAGGCCGCGGATAAAAAGATAAAGGAATTTGAAGCATTCCGGCATACGGATTTCAGGAAACTGATGACGCAGGTTCCCGGTTTTTCATAAGGGGGTGGCGTGATGGAGAGGGTGATAAGCGGAAGACGTCCCTGGGACAGTGGAGAAACCATCCGCGACAGCTCCGCTTATGAGGATCTTGCGGCGGCAATCGTCCTGCAGGCGGTTAAGGATTACATCAGGGACATCCGCAAAATGTGGAACCCGAAGCTGTCGGTCAGGATAAAAAGGGCAACAGTCCTGGAAACAGAGGAACTGGAGGAGTTTTTCTACTCACCGTGGTATGACACCCTCTGCAATATTGACCCGGGGAAGCTGGTGTACAACTGCCGCCTGCGGGCGGAGGAACAGGAGAAGGAATCAATCAGGAAACAGAACAGGAGGAAAGTGAACAGGCTGCTGAAGGAGGCTGCCGGAAAGGATGGTATACCACAATGAAACAGGGAAGGGCATTACCAGAAGTACTGACGGAGCTTCAGCGTCAGAATAAATCAAAGCACGATTACATCAGCCCGGCGGGATCCATTTCACTCTGGGGTGATGGTGAAACGCTGTCAATGAGATCATCAGTATCGCAGGAATTATTCGGCACGACGGATCTGTTCCACCGGCAGATCGGGTCGGCGCTGAATATCCCGGCAAAATACTATGACCTGATGCGGACACAGAAGCCGGAGCTGCTTTCGGAGAACGT
>CADCQE010000361.1 GCA_902803505.1 uncultured Lachnospiraceae bacterium
CCGGAGGAGATATAGGGCGCGTCCTCGTCCATCGGGATACCCTCTACCGCGGAGCCGGTATCGTGAGTGGCACAGAGGACGAGCTTGATGCCATCATATTCGCCGATCACAGTGCCTGGCTTCTGCAGCTTGTGGAAAAGATGCTCCGGCAGGTCAAGGGCCTTGATGATTTCAGGATCGTACTCCCCAGTCTCGGCGCTCACCATGCCGCCGGTGGTGGCGTTGGTGTACTCGTGGGACTTGACCCCGCAGAGCTTATACATAAGATACTCCGGAATCATCAGGAAATCCGTCACGCCCTCGAGGCGTCCGGCCTGTTTGTCAGCATAGAGCTGATAGAGGGTGTTGAAGGGCTGGAACTGGATGCCCGTGCGGCGGTAGAGCTCGGAAAAATCCATTCTTTCGTGCACTTGGTCGATCACGGCCTCTGTCCGGCTGTCCCGATAGGCATAGCAGGGGCGTACTTCTTCGTTTCCCTTCATCAGCACATAGTCCACACCCCAAGTGTCCACTGACAGGCTCACGAAGTTTTCAAAACTCTCCCGCGCTTTCTCAATTCCTGTCTTAACGTGATCTGTAAGCGCGTCAATATCCCAGGTCAGATGCCCGTCAAACTCGGACACGCCGTTCGGAAAACGGTACACCTCTTCTGTTTTCATCTCGCCGTTTTCCATCCATCCGATAATATGCCTGCCGGAGGAAGCGCCGATGTCGATTGCAAGACAGTGTCTCATGGAAATCACCCTCCCGTTCTGTATACAGTATACAGGATGGAAGGGCGTTTTTACAGGTCTTGACTTTTCCGAAAAAGTGTCCTTATTTGCAGTCCCGATATTTTTTGGGCGACAGGCCGAAGCGTGCGGCAAACAGCCGGTGAAAGTAGCTGATATTCTCATACCCCACCGCTGCTGCAATCTCATCGACTTTCCTGTCCGTGTTGCGCAGCAGCCACGCCGCCTGACTCAGGCGCTTCTCCTGGAGAAGCTCTGTATAATTTCTTCCGGTTTTCTGCCGGACCAGCCGCGACAGGGACGGCAGCTCATAGTGGAGCCTGCCCGCAATCTCCGTCAGGCTTCCGTCGCGGTAGTTTTCTTCCAGATAGCGCAGGACGGCGACGACGGTGTTTTGCTCCCGGGTTTCAAATTGCAGGGCTTCGGTGTGGTTCATCAGCTGGGCGAAGAGAAGTCCCATGGTCATCTGCAGAATGCCTCGCTTATTCGGGATATCTTCCAAAAGCGTAAAGAGCAGGTTTTCGATCAGGTTTTGCACCGGGAGGACCTCCGCCACATGAAAGAGCAGATATCCCGCCTCGTTCTCTCCGGTCAGACAACTGACCACAAAGCGCCGCAGCGGTGTCTCCTCCTCCCCAAGGAACGGGAGAGTACCGGAGAAAAAGGCCGGGCGCACGATGAAGTTCACCGCGATGTCTCTCTCCCCTGCCGGTTCAATGCTTTGGTGTGCGTTCTGCCCCAGCATCAAAAGCTCGCCCTGACGCAGCGTGATGGCGTTGCCGTTGACCGTATGCCGGGTCTCGCCGACACACATATAGATCATCTCCACATAGTCGTGGGTATGCTCGGGAAACGCGATAAAGCGGGTATGAGGGCGGATGGCGATGAGCTTGCCTTTTTCGAGCAGCTTCTCCCCGCTGATCACATCCCGGCTGCCATCCATATAAATACTGCGGTCGATGGTTTTTCTTCCGCCCAGAATTTCATTTTCTTCTGCTGTAATCTCGGAAAGTCTGTCTGTGATCGACTTTTGCATGCTGCCTGCCCTCTGTTCTGTATAAGATCAATCATCTGGGCTATTCTATAGGAAATTCTTTAATCTAAAGAAACAGAAGGATTTGAAAGCCCGTTTATTCCCATTCGCCATACTCTTAACCGCTCATTGAAACGCTGTTTAAAAAGCTGCCTGCTTCGCCTGCTGCTCCGTTTCCTTTTCAAGAACGCGGTAATGCCCGCGGCCGAGACGCTCCAGCTTGCCTTCCTCACAAAGCTTTTTCAATACACGTTGAAGCTGTCGGCGGCCGCATCGCAGCTGGAACAGCAAACTTTCGACGGCATTGATCTCACCCGTCTCCGCGCTCTGCGAAAAAAATTGCAGCACCTTGCTCTCCAGCGTTGCCGGTGCGATTTCCACATGCATGCCATGAATAAATTTCGCGGTCATCTCCTTCAAAAGGAAATGCAAAAATTTCAGGTCACGGTCCAGCTCGTTCTGAAAGCGTTCGCGCGGCAGGGCCAAAATGATGCAGTCCTCCGCCGCTTCCACGAAAAAGCCCGTCGGGCAGCCGGTAATAAATTCCATATCCCCGATGACCGCCTCGTCTGCGATGATGTCTACCGGGAGTTTTGTTCCGTCTTCCCTCAGATCATACATCTGCGCGGAGCCCGAGATCAAAAACAGAATGTCCTCCGCCGGATTCAGCGGGGAGCAAATCAGCTCCCCTTTCTGAAAAACGCAGGCGGAAAAGGACAGACCCTGCGTATCAAAGCAGGAGCAGATTGCATGCTCTGTCAGCAGCTGTTCAACGACAGCCGCATCCTGAATTGGCTTCATAAAGCTTCGCCTCCCGTTAGATGTCAAGCGGCAGGATACACAAAAAATGGCGTCCTCGTGCTTCGGAATCCTTGGCGGTGCCATGTGTCATTTAGCACATTCCCGGACGCGTTCACGCGTTATAATACACATGCTTTCCGGGAGAGGAAAGCGAGAATCCAGGCAAAAACGGTTCAAGCTCTGTGCTGAACGAGAGCGCAAAAACAAGGAGGTTATCACATGAACATGATGCAGAAGCTCATCCGTGAGCTGAAAGAGGACTACAGAGAGTATGTCCGCATTGCCTATTGTGATTATCGTTTCTGATCGAATCACATTCAGGGCGTAAGCCCCGTCATATTGTCCCACTGCCGTGCTTTTTTTCTGAAAAGCACGGCAGTTTTGTTTCTGCAGCTTATCGCAGTACCATCCCCGCCAGTGCGCACATCAGAGGCAGGGTCAGGATGGACAGCAGCGTACTCTGGGTGACGGTCTCACAGGCATACATATAGTTCCGGTTATAAAGCTGGGAGTACACCGCCACATTGGCGCCGACCGGGGCGGCGGCTGCAATCATCAGCGTCATCTTCATGTCATGCGTTCCCGGCAGGAGAAGGATCACAGGAATCGTCACAGCGGGGATCAGCAGCAGCCGAACGGCGCTCAGGAAATACAGCCTGCCGGATGTGAACAGATGCCCGAGCTCCGTCTGCGCAAGATACACGCCGAGCACGATCATGGCAAGCGGGGTGTTCAGTGCCGCCACCCCGGAGACAAGACTCGTGAGCAAGGGCGGGAGCCTGTCTCCCAGACGCAGGGCAAACAGCCCCACCCCGGCAACTGCGGAGATGGTGACAGGGTTCAGCAGGATACTCTTTATGCTCAGCTTCTCGCTCTCCCCTTTCAGCAGCTTTGCCCCGTAGGTCCACTGGAGGAGATTGAGCAGGATGATAATGCCGATCAGAAAGAACACGGCCCCGTCGCCGAGGCTTGCCTGCACCAGCGGAATCCCGATGAAGCCCGCATTGGAAAAGGACGCGGCAAACTGCGCGACCGGATCCTTACGAAAGCAGATGCGGGAGATCACCATCGCAATCATCAGAACAGCCGCCGCCAGAAAGAAGCACTGCGCCATCTGCGCCATACGCTCGGAGGAATACGGGAGCAGACAGCTCTTGACGACATTGGCCGGGATGACTGCCCAGACAAGCAGTGCCGCAATGGACTTGCTGCCCTGCGCATCAATCTTTTTTCCCCTGTACAGCAGATAACCGATGAGCATGAAGAGACTCATCAGGATCGTCTGCCGGAGGATGATCAGAGAAAACTCCATACCGCTGTTGCCGCTCCTTCTTCAGAATGCGTTCCCGGCTTTCTCGCCGCACGGGAGAAAAATCTCGATCGCACGCCGGATCTCCTTCTCCCAGAAACGCCATTCATGATTATAGCCCTCCGTCTCGGTAAATTCCGCCTTCAGGCCGAGCTCCTCCGCATAAGCGCGGAAGGCTTTAAAGTGCCGGTACATGACGAAATCCGCCGTACCGCATGAGAAGTACATTTTTGGCATATCATCCCGTTTTGCGACTTCCCTCGCCTTGTCCCAGGTATTCTGCGGAGAGGCCAGATAAGCCTCGATGCCGCCCGCATTTTCAAGACGGTGACGGTTGCGTTCGCGGTCGAGCGCCGCCCAGGGATTGGGGGCCGGTTCGCCGCTTTCAAGCTCAGCTGCGGCGGGGCGCATATCCTGCGGCACACAGGACATGCTGTATACGGCGGCAAACTTTTCGGGGTAAGCCCAGGCGTAGGCGATTGCGCCGCGCCCGCCCATGGAGAGCCCCGCGATAAAGTTGTCTTCGCGCCTGTCACTCGCCGGGAACCAGCCGTATACCAGCGGCATCAGCTCCCCCGTCAGATAGTCGAAGACCTGATAGCCTGTGCCGAAGCCCGGCCAGTTCGCGTAGTCCGTGTTGTGGGCCGAGGGCATGACGACGATCAGGTTTTTCTCCTCCGCGTAGAGCTCTACATTCGTCTTGCGCAGCCAGTCGCTGTAATCGCCGAAGGTGCCGTGCAGAAGCCAGAGCACCGGGTACTTTTTCCCGCTGCCGTAAAAGGCGGCGGGATTCTGCGAGCGGGTGCAGTCCGGCAGAATGATATTCACATCTGTGGAGCCGGAAAGGAATTTGCTGTTGAAGTTCAGATGCACAAGGGCCATGTCATTTCCTCCCGCATGTTGGGCGGGCGCGCTTTTCGGGCGCG
>CADCQE010000362.1 GCA_902803505.1 uncultured Lachnospiraceae bacterium
CGTCTCCTCGCGCACGCAGCCGGATACTGTACATTTTCTTGTTGCTGTAACCGTCTTGTTGTCGGGAGCCCATGTGTATGTCGGGGTTCCCCAATTGTGCTCATGGATCACGATCCTGACCGTATCGCTGGCTGTAACATCCTTTTCACTTACAGCGCAAATCTGGATCCATGATTCAATGCTCTGGCCCTTTCTCACTCCTTCCAAGGCTTTTGAAGATACCTCCAAGGTATCCATAGGCATTTTGTTGATGCCATTTGGTCCCGAAAGTGTCAGGAAGCGGCCATCCCCATCCAGGAACCAGTATTCTTTTACTGCTTGCTTGTTACCCTCGGGATTCTTCACCGACTTCACCAGGATGCTGTCAGGAAACAGAACCCGGAACCCATCGATCCCAAACTTTTCACCCGGGGACAGGTACGGAACTATGGCATCATCGATATCAAGCTCAGCTCTGGAAGTATCGATGTAGACGGTGACCCGTCTTTCATCAACATAGTCATCCAACTCATCCTGTTTCGCAATGCATACGCGGAAATCGGTCTTACCTGTGCGGTCAAGAGCACTGATGGTGCCCTTCGCTTCGTCGATGTTGATCATTTCAGTGTTAACTTCTTCATACCAGATCCGGTAGTCGGAGGCGGGAACGTCCTCTCTGTGGAATATGCCTTTCTCCCTGTCATAGGTGATTGAAACCAGCTTCGCGTCAATCGGAATATCTTCCTCACCTAAGAGCAGGTCGTAATATTCATTTACTTCCACTTCATAAAGCGTTTCATTGCAATGCAGCCAGGTCTCATGGGAAGTTCTGCCTTCCGGCCCTCCGGTAAAGGTATATCTGACCTTAACATGTCCCGACTCCTTTGCATAGATGAACCAATCATTTCCTTCCTTTTTTGCTTCAAATTTATCCGTCTCGCCGTCGATTAGTTCGATGTCTGTAATCGACACTGTGAAATACGTGCCGCGCTCATCATCGATGTCGTTGCCGGTATTATGGTCTTCATCCTCAAGATAGAACCTGGCTTTGCCGTCTAAATAATAGAATCTGGTTCCGGGATGAATCCATGCGTCGTCGTCTTCCATCCGGCAGAGGCTGTCCGAGATCTGAATCTCGCGGCACTCCTCCCAGACATCTTCTCCATCGATCCTGACAATCAGTCTCAGATCAAATCCAACGACATCATCGCCCCACGGATTGTCCTGATAGCGCAGAGCCCGCCAGATTTCCTCCAGCTCCTCCCCGCCTTCCAGGCTGAGCGCATGGTCATTCATGTGGTCTGACAGACCGGTATACACTTTTTCGGAACCCTCTATGCGCCGCCCCTCGTTTTCGCCCTCGGTTTCAACGTCATAGGTATATAAATCATCAAAGAATTCCTCTCCAGTCTCCTCATTCCAGCTCCATCTTCCGGCCTGTAGCTCCCAGCTGATATTATAGCCTTCTTTCTTCAGGGCCTCCAGCTTCGTCACATCAAATCCCGCAGTAAAGGACTCGGATGTGTAGAAGCGGGGTGGTCTGTCTCCATTGACACGGTCCGGCGCAGTGCTGAAACTCGTTTCAAAATCAAACTGGTCGAACTCGAGGTGTGTTCTCTCTTCCTGCCATTCTCCATCCCCATCCTCAAAGGAAGCGACCAGATCAAAGCCAGTATCCCAGTTTTCCTTCCGGCGGATCACAAAAGCATTGGATTCATCCGGTCCCTCATAAGAAACCGCGTTGTCATCGATACCCTCTATATAGAAGCTGACGTTCCTGCCGTCAATCAATTCCTCTTGCTCACCTGTCCGCAGATGATAAAGAGAAGGCTTTATTGTTGTCGCAGCTCCGACCGGAAGGCCACTGTCCCACTCTTCCTCCAAGCGGATCTCATAGGTTTCATCGCCGAACTTGATATCCCTCTCCTGCCGGGCGATTTCCCATTTATTATCCGGGTTGTTTTCATCATGGTCCATAAGAATCGCACGTACGCGAATGTCCATCCACGGTGTTCCGTCTTCGCCTTCGATACTGTTCAGCGTAAGAGTTCTGTTGTCGCCGCTGACAGTGCACGCATAGACCAGCCCATCCCCTTCAGAAGCGCCGTAGGCCTCCTCAAGCTGAAGCGCCGTTCCTTCCGCGCCGGAAGCGTTCCAGAAAGTGTCGTAGAACATAGTTTTTTCATCATAATCTATGCCATGTTTTTCCAGCCAGTCCCAGTCAATGTCATCATCATCAACCCAGACCTCGTAGCGGATTTCATTTTGTGAGACATCCACGCTGCTGTGCTCCCCGGTCTCAAAGTCCTGGTAGTCGGCAAGGGTTTTTGGGATCAGACCAACGGATTCTCCGATGAGCCACTGATCGCTCGCCGTCGTCAGCATAAGATTGATGGAAGCCCGGAAATCGCTGACCCAGACCATGAAGGACTGCGTGACCTGGTCGTAAAAACGATCCCCATCATAGAGATCCAGCCACAGAGTCACTCTCGCTTCCCCTCCGCGGACCGCACAGAGCTCCCAGCCATGGTTCTCATCCTCATCGCTGTCAATGCGCTCAACCGTCACAACGTCCCGCGGATCATATTCATCCTCTTCTGATTCCGCTTCGACCTTGCGCACCTTCACCCTAAGGCTTGCTTCATCCGGATAGTCAGAATTACAGAGATGGATTTCGCGGCCTTCATCCTCCCCGATAAAGAAGCTCTCTCCCGGGAAGCGCTGCTCATCTCCCCAATAATCCCACATCGAGGACTCACGGAAGTGGAAGCCCTGTTGTTCTTCGCACAAGAGAAGACCGTCATAGCAGGCTTCCACTCTTGTCTCGAGATTAAAGTCTGTTTCTCCGAACTTCTTGCTGATTTCTTTTCCGTCAAAATGAATCCTGGAAGTCTCTCGGTCGAAGGACCAGCCGTCCCCTTCCGCGAATTCTTCAGTGAATCTCTCCTCCTCATCGTCCCACTTGCCGACCGTAAATTTCAGCTCGATATCATCTTTTCTGGTCGTCCAGAACTCACTGTCAAATCCGCTGAAGCAGAGCGGGAACTCGCGCGTGCTGTCTATAAAGACATCCGAATTGCCGTCTCCGGTATCGAACCACACACCATAGTCCTTGTTGTAAAATGTAAATCTGCTGCGTTCCCGTTCCTGATAGTTGCCATCCTCATCAGTCCAGTTTCCGTCTTCATCCTGTGCATCCAGAAGCATCTCAATCTCTGTCTGGTCGGATGTGAGGCGACGAATTGTAAAGCCCGGGCGATCTCCTTTGCTGCTGTCAGAATCATTGTACTTGCCGTCTTTATCGTAGTTTCCAACAACTTTTCCATCTTCATCACGAATTTCTACACATTCCGGATCGTACTCCCAGCGCACGTGAATCGGATTTATGGATTCATATTCGGTCTCACCGTCAGCACTGTATGAGCGAAGATCCGGGAAGATCTCCACATTTTCACCGACTTCGACGTACGGAGTAATCTTTGTCGGCCATGCTTCCGTGTAGCCTTGCGCCAGAGAAATCCGATATTCTCTGCTCGCTTTCTCAGTGTTGGGATTGTTCTCGTCCGCGCGGTCTGAAATCCACACGCGAAGTCCATAGTCCTGCCAAAATCCCTCCTCAGGGATGAGATCCTCCGGAATCTCTTTAAACTTGACAACACATCGGCTGCTGTCTTCCGGATCCGCCTCTATGCTCTCGAGCAGGTCTTTGCGGGCGTCGTCCATATCCCAATCTGCACTTTCCCAGTGATAGGTGACGGTCTCAGTTGACACATCTTCATTATGCCAGTAATCGTCTTCTTTCCGGGAAATGCTATGGCTGGCCTCTGCAATAAGATTTACACTTCTCCCGGACAGCACTCTGTTGGACCCATCCTCTGAATCCACCTCTACATCATAGTAGTCATCAACGATGAGCAGCGAGAACTGGTAGCTCCAGGTTTTTGTTGTGTCGAGCACATCTGTACATGTCAACTCGAACGTAACAACCCCCGGTTCTCCGACTCTGTAATACCACCAGTGATTATGATCGTCAGAATCCGGATGGAAATCAGCAAGGCATTCCTCGCCATCAAGCACTTTTACATCCAGTACTTCATAGGCGTCTTCGTAGGAATCACCGTCGCCCCTTCTGACCTCGACATTGTAGAAGCCGTTGATGCTGCCATTCCAATCCGGGAGCACCTCGCGGTCCTCTTCTTTTTCATAATCAACTTCAAGGTCCGGCGCCCCGGCCAGTTCAGCCGCCTCATCATCTGCTTCTTTGTCGGCCGCAGCATCAATCACCGGCTCCTCACTCTCCGGCTCCGGTTCATCACAGGGCTCCTGCAGCTCCGGCTCTTCCTCTGCTTCCTCGACTGCATCCGTCTCATCATACGTTTCAGCAGAAGCGTCTTCTTCTGCGCCCTGCTGTGTATCCTCTGTCTGTACGAAATCATCCCCGACGGCATCCAGCACAGGCTCAGCGTCATCCGGACTGTCCGCCGCCGCAGCTTCAGAAGCACCCTGATCGTCCGCCCCGGCATCCAGATCCGCTCCATCGGGCAGAGCATCCTCCACAGTGTATTCCTCCGGTGCTTCCGTGAGAAGCTCCTCCTCGTAAGAGATGCCGACATCCTCCGCCGCAAATGCCGGCAGCGCCTGTGTCAGCACCATTGAGCCCGCCAGTAAAATCGCCAACATGCGTCTCTTCATAAGACAATTCCTCCTCTGCTCTCGATGAATCTTTGTTTCCCCAGGTGAAATCCCCTACAAGAAAGTTGATGGTTACCGTTTCGAGTTATTTCATGTGAAAAAATAAAAATGTGATGCAGAATGATCACTATCAATAATCAATAATTATAACATATGGCTTGTCTCAGACATATGTAAAATTTGCCTGCACATTTTTATAGTCGCAAACGAAATGATCTGTCCTGCAGAAGCTTTCGTCTTCCCTGTTTCACCTCATGAATTCTACAATCGCGCAGATCTCCCCCCCGCCGTTCTCCAGAGAGACGAAATAACTCTCCCCCAGTGCATAGCATTTGGGAACCAGTACGTCGCCGAGCATAGCCTGGCGAAGATACTGCACCCGGAGCTCGCCGACCTCAAAATCAGCAGGAAGATACGCGACGGCCATGTCAATATAGACGAGGTTGTTGACGTGGCCGTTCGTGTCAATATTGATCGGCTGGATATGCATCGCTTCCTGCACGACAGGCTCAATGTCCGGGAGCCGGATCTTCCTATTAGAGTAAGAAAAATCCGCCAGAGGCTCCTCCTCGCCGAAGCCCTCAATCTCCACGGCGGGCACTCTCGTCGGTTTCTGTGTCACCCTGTTGAAATAGATCCAGCGGCTGTTCGCCTCCGCCAGCGTCCTTCCCTCATCGTCCCGGATCGTGAAGATCCGGTCGCCCTCAATTCCGCGAAAGCGATAGCTCCAGGTCCGGGTCGTGATCGGCGTTCCGAACACCGGGCGGCTGTGGATCTTCACCTGCCAGGAGATGATCAGCCAGCCGAAGCCGCTCTCCAGCCAGCACTCCGGTCCCCTGCCGATGGAGTCAGAGTGAAAGACACTGCAGTCCTGCATTCTCGTGAGCATTGCGCCAAGTGACATCGTCCCGTCCGGTTGGATCTCTGAATAGCGCACGCGGGATGTGAATTCATACATAATCGCTTATTTCCTTCCAATTGTTTTCATCGATTCTATCATATGGGGCAGGTCAGGTCAAAAATGATGCAGTGGGGACGGTTCTTTTTGCGACAAAAAATGCTGCGGTGGGGACGGTTCTTTTTGCGACATTTTA
>CADCQE010000363.1 GCA_902803505.1 uncultured Lachnospiraceae bacterium
GATTCATCCAGCACGAACCGTTATGGAAGCACAGGTCTGGGCATGGCCTTGACCAAGAGCTTCGTGGAGCTGATGAACGGAACGATCTCGGTGGAGAGCGAAAAGGGAAAGGGAACGACATTTACGGTTACGGTCACGCTCATCGACAGTGACCGCATAAGTGTTGAAGAAGAGGAAAATGTTCCGCATCCCCATGAGATGTGCGTACTCGTGATCGATGATGATCCGATCGCATGTGAACATGCTCAGCTTGTGCTGGGACAGGTGGGTGTGAATTGTGAAACGGCGTTGTCCGGAGCAGAAGGCCTGGAGATGACGAAGGTCCGCTATGCCAGAAGGGAACCATATAACCTGATCCTGGTAGACTGGCGCATGCCTGACATGGACGGCATCGAAACGACCCGGCAGATCCGGGATGCCGTGGGTATCGACACGCCGGTGATCATACTCACTTCATATAATTGGGATGAGATCGTGGATGAAGCGAAAACGGCAGGAGTGGACACATTTGTTGCAAAACCGCTTTTTCCCGGGACCGTGCTTGATGAGTTCAGGGAGGCTTTCAAAAGGAAGAATGCCCAGCGCACCCGGGAAACTGTGGATCTGAAAGGCCGCAGAGTGCTGCTGGCAGAAGATGTCGCAGTAAACGCTGAAATAATAATCATGGTGCTTTCCATGCGTGAGATACAAGTGGATCACGCGGAAAACGGACGTGTTGCTGTAGAAATGTTTGAGGAACATGAAGAGGGCTATTATGATGCTGTTCTGATGGATATGCGGATGCCGGAAATGGATGGACTGGAGGCGACAAGGAGGATCAGGTCCATGGACAGATCTGATGCACAGAGCATTCCTGTCATAGCATTAACGGCGAATGCCTTTGATGAGGATGTTCAGCGCAGCATGCAGACGGGGCTGAATGCGCACCTGAGCAAACCCGTGGAACCGGACGTATTGTTTGAAACGCTGGAAGGACTTTTGAGCCATTAGTCATGTGCAGAGAAAAGGAGTTTATGGTATGGCGAAATTTGTAACGAGAGATGAAAAAACGATCAAGATCAAAGTCGATCCCCAGGATGATGAGTTGATGGATCTGCTGACCAATACCATTCCAAGGCTTTCTTATGACGAGATCCTTGATGGGGAACTTGAAAAGAGACTGGGTGAATCGGGTAGAGACATAGGTCCGATAGAAGTGGCATCGATTGAGGATATCAAAGAATTATTGTTAAGCAAAGCTATTTTTGATGCAATATCAAAGCCGATAGGAAGATAAAATGAAGATCGCATGGTTTTGCATACCGGCCCACGGGCATACCAATCCAACGCTGGAATTGGTGAAGGAACTGACGAGAGCAGGTCATCAGGTTTATTACTTTTCTTTTGAGATGTTCCGGGAGAAGATCGAGAACGCAGGCGCAGTGTTTGTGGGATGCGACGGCTACGACTTTGAGATGGAGGACAAAGACAATGCAGACAGGGTCGGGAAAGACAAAGTCTTTGCAACCGAACTCCTCGTTTCTTCGACACTCGCGCTCGACGAGATGACAACTGAGAAAGTCGAAGAAATCAAACCGGACATTGTCGTTTCCGATTCCGTCGCTTTCTGGGGAAAACTGGTGGCTATGAAGCATGGCCTGCCATACGTTTCCTCGACGACGACCTTTGCCTTCAACCGCTATTCCGCGAAATACATGAAGGAATCCCCCTGGGATATCGCAAAAATGCTTGTCAGTATGCCGCGGATCAACAAACATATCAAACGTCTGAGGGAGAAAGGGTATCCGGTCAAAGGACTGCTGGAGATCGTCCAGAATGATAATGACACGAACACGATCGTCTATACATCGAAGTACTTTCAGCCATGTGCAGATTCATTCTCCGACAGGTATCATTTCATTGGTCCCTCTATCCGGCCGATCACTGAGCCGGTCGCCAAAACAGCAGAGAAGACCGTATATATCTCCATGGGTACCGTGAATCAGAACCGTGAGTTTTATCGAAACTGTATTCATGCGCTTGGGCAGACGGACTGGCAGGTCATTATCTCCATGGGGACAAATACGGAGCGCTTTGAGGATCTCCCGAAGAACATTCAGATCCACGAGACTGTGGATCAGATGGCGGTCCTTTCGATCGCAGACGCGTTCAACACGCACTGCGGCATGAATTCTGCATCGGAAGGATTGTATTTCCGAGTCCCGCTGGTGCTGTTCCCCCAAACACCGGAGCAGGGTGCTGTGGCGAAAAGAACGGAGGAACTCGGCGCGGGGGTGATGCTGGAATCGATTTCAGAAGAGGACATTCTGCACGCACTTCAAAAGGTCCTGACAGATCACTCGTACAAGGAGAATGCAGACCGGATCTCTGACAGCTTCCATTCCTGCGGCGGCGTGGCAGAGGCCAGGGAATTCCTTGAGGAAGTTGCATCCAGGGCTGATCAGACAAAAAATAAATAAAAAAGAGCTTAGGCATTGCTTTCTTAGCACTTTGCAGTTATGGGCGACAGCGCTATTAATGTTCTGTTGGATAAACTATCAGAATGTGACTGGACCATCAAAGACGTGATGAAGGGGTCCGAGACTTCAAAAGCGATCGTAGGTTTCAACTATCAGGACGAGATGACAGGAACCATCGAGATGACGATGATCAAGGAAGACAGCATTTGGAAGATCGACAGTCTGGCAATGCCGAAGTTCGATAAGATCACTCTGCCAGAGATAGAAACAAAACCCTCTGAAGAGGCATAGGTGAATGATAAGAGACTCCCGGGTATCGGTTTGGATCCGACTCCCGGGAGTTTTTTCAATCGATATCGCGCAGCATGATCGGAAGGAAGTAGCGCATCTGTTTGAACCACCAGGGCCAGTCGTGATTGACATCGTAGCCCCAGAAGTCACACCAGGCATGGATGCCTTTCTCTTCGAATACGTGCTGGAGATACCTGAGTG
This sequence comes from uncultured Lachnospiraceae bacterium, assembly GCA_902803505.1. Classification (GTDB taxonomy): domain Bacteria; phylum Bacillota; class Clostridia; order Lachnospirales; family Lachnospiraceae; genus Chordicoccus. The sequence continues at coordinate 2,952 of CADCQE010000363.1, forward strand.
TGCGGACTCCTTCGTCTTCCCAGGCGCCCTGTCCGACACAGAAGATGATCTGTTTCTGGTTGTAGAGGTCGATATACGGGTGATCCAAAGGCAAATTTGGCAGGAACCGTTCCGGTGAGTTGTCATACAGAACGGAATCCATGTAACCGTCAAAGAAACCATCCGTGTCATATACGCCTGACATCGCCAGCATGCCCCGGAACAGGTCCGGCCTGCGCAGGAAGGTGATCGCCGCATGATTTGCGCCCATGCTCATGCCCATGACGATAGGGGACTGATCATTTATTTCGCGCATCATCGGAACGACCTGCTCCACTATGTAATGGAAGTACTGTTCCTGGCGCTGCGCGCGCCAGACTTTGTCACCGGCAGCATTAGACCAGGTTTCTATGTCAACCGTGTCGACCACGAACAACTGGATGCGGCCATCATCGAGAAAATCCCGGATCTGATCGATCACCCCAAAGTCTTCGAACTGGCGGCACATCCCATCCTGAGTCGGAAAGGCGAGGAACGGTACGCCCCCGTGCCCGTAGATCATCATGTTCATCTGCCTGCCAAGTGCGGCGCTGTCGTGAGTCAATGATTGTATCTGCATGTGCGTTCTCCTTTTTATGCTGAAGCATTGGGTGAATAATTATCTCGCTTTCAGTATAACACATATGGCAGAATGCGTGTTATACTGTTTAGTGAGTGAATGTGATAAAAGAATCGGAGGCCGATATGAATTATGTTTTTATCTCACCCGCCTATCCTGTGACGTGTGTACAGTTCTGTGACCGGCTGAACGGGCTCGGTGTCACGGTGCTTGGGATCGGGGATGTCCCGTATGATGATCTGAGCGATCAGCTAAAGCAGGCTTTGACAGAGTATTATTATGTGAATACGCTGGAAGATTATGACCAGGTGTATCGAGCGGTCGCCTTCTTTATTCATAAGTACGGGAGGATCGACTGGCTGGAATCCCTGAATGAATACTGGCTCAGGACGGATGCCCGGCTCAGGACGGATTTCAACATTGCCGTTGGCACCCGGGAGGACAGGATCGAAGAACTCGTCAGCAAGTCCAGGATGAAGGATATCTTTATCAAGGCCGGTATTCCGACCGCGCGTCAGCATATCGTTTCTGATTATGAGGCAGGCAGTGCATTTGCAGCAAAGGTCGGCTATCCTGTGATCGTAAAGCCGGATATCGGGGTCGGCGCAAATGGTGCGATGAAGATCGAGACGGAGGCGGAGCTTGCCGACTTCTATCAGGATCTTCCGGATGAACCGTATGTCATGGAAGAGTTCCTGAGCGGTGATATCTGCACATACGATGCTGTCATTGACTCAAATGGGGAGCCGCTGTTTGAATCCCTGTGCACCTATCCTCCGGTCATAGACGCTGTCAGCAATGATGAAAACATTCATTATTTCACGAGACCGGATATGCCTGAACAGCTGCGGGTCCTTGGAAGAAAGACCGTCAAGGCTTTTCATGCAGACCGGCGATTTGTTCACTTCGAGTTCATCAACCTGACGAAGGATTATGCCGGAATTGGGAAAGCCGGTGATTTCGCAGTCATGGAGGTCAACATGCGGCCTGCAGGCGGGCATGACCCGGATATGATGAACTATTCGCAGTCGATCGATGTATTTCAGATCTATGCGGAGATGGTTGCCCATGACAGAAGATTCGTGTCTGAATCCGGAACAAAGTATTATTGTGCATATGCCTCGCGAAA
>CADCQE010000364.1 GCA_902803505.1 uncultured Lachnospiraceae bacterium
CTCAATCCGGTATCCATCCATCTGGCCGAACTGGATGTTCACGTTCCTGTCCGTATCATGGAAGAGTTCTTCGAAGGAGTAACCCAGTTCTTCAAAAGACTGCCTGGCTTTCGCGATATCCTTCACCGCATATCCTATATGATCAATTCTCATCACGTTTCAACTCTCAAACTGAATGGATGCGTATGCATCGATTTCTTTTCTCTGATAGTTTCTCAAATCCAGATGGTAATATTTCGTTCCCCCATCTGTCCCGCTCAGCTCAAAGCCCAGCCGATCATAGAGATCACTGACAGGTTTATTCTTTGCGGTCGGGATATAGCACCCGATAAGCTCCTTTTTGCTTCCGCACTGATCTGCTGCGATCTCATTGAGGATGACGTCCTCCAGCTTCCTTCCCATTACCCGGCAGCTCATGAGGAAGGTGTCGAACTCCGCCGCTTCATCCTCCTGCTTCAAAATCACAACGCTGATCAGTCCGTTCTCGCCATACTTATCAGCCGCGTGGACAGTGTAAATCGTATACAGCGGATCTTGAGACAGTTCCAGCAGTTCTGCTTCGGTGTAGCGCTTTGTCGTCAGATTAAACTGATTTGTCTTGCCGCATAGCTGGGCTGTCCGGCTCAGCTCATCGGGCTTCATCCGGTGAATATCCGCCCGGATCTCCAGCCGCGAAAGATAGTCATCCAGGTTCAGGCTTCCTCTCTGCTCTTCCTTCCGCTTTGCTTCTGCCTGGTACTGCCGGGTCTTCTCTACATCCTCTTTCAGCAAATGAAGCGGCCTAAGACAGCTGCGGTACAAATTCTCAGCAAACGCAAGGAGTGTGGATGTGTCCTCAGGGAAATCCGGAACCAGCACTTCCGGACACTCTCCTTTTACAATTTCCCGCTCTACCGGATTGTCATCAATAAAAACAAAGGAGCCTTCCGTGAGGTTCAGCTCCGCCTCCATATCTTTGAGATTTGACGCCTTGTCGTTCCAGTTTACCTTCTCAAGGACAAGATTCTCTTTCCGGATCAGCATTGAGGGATGCTCAATAAATGCTTTATCGGCATCTTCCGGATTATTCTTTGAATTAATTGCAATAAGAGTGCCTCTTCTTTGCATTTCCAAAAGCTGCCTCTGAAAATCATAGAAGCGCTGGCCTTCCTTGTGGTCAGACAGCTCTATTCCATCCACTCCATCCTCGCCGATCACACCGCCCCACAGCGTGTTGTCCAGATCCAGGGCGATAATCTTCTTTCTGGGACTGAACGCGCTGCCGAGAGCATTCCGAATCTCTTCGCTGACAAGCTGCAGGCCATCCCTGGAGTAGGGCATGCTGCTCATGTACCACATCTTATCCGAATAGGCCTGCGCGCGGCCAAGATCCGCGATGCGGTCCGCAAGGTCAAACACATAGACGTGGCCGCATTTTTCCGCCAGGTCCTGTACAAACTGGTACCAGTCATTCTCAAGCTCCCGTCTCCAGCTCCGTTCCGAAAAAGCTTTGATTCTATTTTCCCTCAAATCAAGGGTAGTAACGAAAACCGGAAGCTTTTCCATATGGCCTTCCAGGATATTCAGTGCCTGTTTCCAGAGCGACAGCCGCTCCCTGGCCTGACTGCGGTCCCTCCAGCTCCTGGCCTCCATTCCGTCGAGCAATACGATGACGGCGTCCAAGGAACTGTTGTATAGAGGAGCCGATGGATTCAGGACTTCCTGCACCCAGGTATCAAATCCCTCCGGAATATAGACGTCATAGTCCCTCCGGAGCTTCTGCCTGATCAGGTCGACTGTAATATTCGACAGAATCGCAACCTTCTTTTTCTCCACAGCAGCTTTGCCTCTCATTGAACAAGTGCAAACAGATCCGCCAGAGTTTTCACTTCATTGAGCTTCTCCATCGGAATGGATACGTGATACTCCGCCTCTAATTCCATGACCAGAGTCAGCATCATCAAAGAATCCCATTTCTCATACTCCTTGTAAGGAGTCTCCAGCGACAGCTCTGAAGCATCCACCTCCATGACGTCCGCCACAAATTCAAGAAATTTCTCCTGCATAATAATCTCCTCTATCTATCGACATCAACGAACTACGCAATCCTGTCTTCTTAAGGTCATGGTACCGAATGGATCAGCTCCTAAAACTGGATCAGCTTCGCCGGATTCCCCATGACCTTCCGCCCGTCCCGCACCCTTGCCATCACGGTGCTGCCGGCACAGATATATACATCATTGCCGATTCTTGTTCCCGGCACCATATTGGAGGTAGTTCCCATGAACACGCCCTCTCCCAGAGTGCACGCCCCCGTGACATCACAGTGAGCACTGATTGTGCAGAAGCTCCCCAGGACGGAGTCATGGGCAACAGAGGAATACATATTGATAATCGAGTGGTCTCCAATTACGGCATTGTCCGAGATCAAAGCAAAGGGATAGATGATTACACCTTCCCCCACGCTGCTCGTATCCGCGACATTGGCCGAAGGGTGAATGAGCGTAGCAAAGACAGCGCCTTTCAGCTTCATCTTCTCTACGACATTCTTTCTCACTTTGCTGTTTCCGATACAGCAGACAAACTCATCTTTCGGCCCGCTTGAATACTCCTCAACACCGGAGAGAATCTTCAGATCGCAGATCCTTCCGTCAAGCGCACGGGGGTTGTCATCCAGGAATCCCTTGATATTCCAGCGTTTTTCGATCTTGTTGATGTCGCGCGCCCACTGCAGCACTTCCCTGCCGCAGCCTCCGGCCGCAATGATAATCAGGTTTTTCATCACGCCTCGCTCCCCATAAATTCCGCCATCGTGGCTGTCTCGCCGTCAGTGATCCCTTCTTTTTTCAGAACGACCCGGACAGTATCCAGAAGAATCTTCAGATCCCCCAGAAATGTAATCCGGTCCACATACTTCACATCCCAGTTGAACTTTTCATTCCAGCTCGCCGCGTTGCGGCCATGAACCTGGGCAAGGCCGGTCAGGCCCGGCCGCACCTCATGCCTGCGTCTCTGGGCGGCACTGTATCGGGGCAGGTAACGCACCAGCAGAGGCCTCGGTCCCACAATTGCCATATCTCCTTTCAGAATATTCAGCAGTTCCGGCAGTTCATCAAGAGATGTGGAGCGCAGCTTTTTTCCGAACGCGGTCAGCCTGTCCTCATCCGGCAGCAGTTCCCCGTCCTTACCCCGCGCATCCGTCATCGTGCGGAATTTATAGAGCTTAAAAATTCTCTCCTTGCCGGTCTTGGGGTCGATTCTTCCCGGCCGCTCCTGGGTAAACAGTACCGGACTTCCGAGCTTCGTCTTCACCAGCACAGCAGTTACTCCTAAAACCGGAGAGAGTACAACAAGCGCCCCTCCTGCCAGCAGGCAGTCCAGGGGGCGCTTCAAATAACGTTCATATGGGCCATATGATCTATGTGACATTCTGATTCTATCTCCACAGTAAAGCATTTATTTCTACACCTAAAAAGTCATCATATCACACTTTCCCGGCCATTGCAAAAATGCACCCTGTCACCGAAAGCATCTTTTCACAATCTCAATAATCCTCTCCTGTTCCTCCTCCGACATCTTGTTGTCACTGGGGAGGCATAGCCCCCGCGCAAAGATGTCCGCGCCCACATCCAGGATCTCCCCCTCATTGAGATAGGCATTGCTCCTCGCGCGGCCGCTGCCCTGCCGCGTCACGAACCCGTGCATGCGGTAAATGGGCTGCATGTGCATCGGCTTCCAGATCGGCCGGCCCTCCGCATTGAAGGCCGCAATCGCTCCGAGGATCTCCGTCGGGCAGGACTTGCCCGCTTCACTGACGAACAGGGCATCCTTCTCTCCGCGAACCTGCGGGCACATAGCCTCGCGGTCAATTAACAGACAGCTGAGCCAGAAATTCGGCACAGAGTGCTCCTCGTCATAAGGATTCATTGTGACGGGGAGATCCCGGAAGGCTTCCTGGTATCTCTCATAGATCGCACGCTTCTGGGCGATGTGCCGTTCAAGATACGGCAGCTGCCCCCTCACAACACCGGCGATCACATTGCTCATGCGATAATTGTAGCCGAGCTCCTCATGCTGGTACCAGGATGCGTCCTCTCTGGACTGTGTGCTCCATTTGCGGACTTTATGCGCCGCTTCCTCCGAGTCCGTGAGCAGCATGCCCCCGGCACTCCCAGTGATGATCTTGTTCCCATTAAAGGAAATGACATTGAAGTCCCCAAAGGTCCCCGTCTGAACGCCTTTGTAAGTGGCGCCAAGGCTCTCCGCAGCGTCCTCGACGATCAGTGCACCATATTTCCGGCATACGGCTCTCAGCTCATCTACTTTTGCGGGCGTCCCATAGAGGTGGGCCGCAACGACAAGCCGGACATCCGGGTAAATGGAGAATGCCGTCTCCAGTGCTTCCGGATCCATATTCCAGGTCTCCGTCTCGCTGTCGATGAACACGGCTTCCCCGCCTTCATAGGCCACCGGATTCACGGTCGCATCGAAGGTCATGTCAGAGCAGAAGACCTTGTGTCCCTCAAGGGTTCCATGTCCCACCCGGGGCTGTCCGTACAGCTTCTCCCCCGCCAATTTGATCGCCAGATGCAGCGCAGCTGTCCCGGCAGAGAGGGCCACTGCGCAGCGGCAGCCCAGCATCTCCGCTGTGATCCGTTCAATCTCGTTGATATTCGCACCCACTGTAGACATCCAGTTTGTGCGGTATGCCTCGGACACATACTCCAGCTCCTCACCGTGCATCGTCGGGCTGCTCAGCCAGACCTTCTTCTCAAACGGAGTGATCCCGGCAAATCTTTTCTCATTTCTGTAATTCACACTTTCCACCTCTGTCATCGTTAACGGAATGATCCGGTCCTCATGAGCGAACTGTCACCTTTACGGTCTTATATACGCCATTTTGCGCATAGACGCGAATCGCGGCCGTGCCTTTCTTCTTTGCCGTGATCTTCCCGCTCTTACTTACTTTTGCGACCGCAGGATTGTCGGACTCATAGCGCAGGGAGACACATTTCTTCACTTTTGCGGAGGAATCCGCTTTGACGCCCGAAGCCTTGATGGCGGACGTCCCCTTAACCTTCAGCCGCAGGGATTTCTTGCTTTTCAGTTTTACGGATTTGTAATTTGTATAGGTCCCGCCCTTCGTCGCGACATAGATGACCGGGGATTTTGCCGTCACTACCCGCACCGGACCGTACATCTTGTAACTCTCTATATAGTATTTATAATAAGTATTCTTTTTGAGCCCTTTACTGGTGAAGGATGTCTTATTCCCGGACAGATCCTTCAGCTTCTTCATGCTCTTCCCTTTTTTCGCACCGTAGATCGTATAGCCATCGGCTTCCGCCTGCTTCTTCCAGCTCAGCTTGATCCGGGTCTTGGCGCTGCTGCTCCCCTTGAAGCACAAGGGTGCAAAGCTTGTGCCTGCAGAGGATGGAATCTCGCCCGATGGATCTGACGAAGAAGGTGTATCCGAAGATGTACCGGCCGGCTCCGCAATCGGCGCACCGCTGGCCCCGCCGGTAAAGAGCTTGATCAGGGCATTGCCGGCCTTAGGCTCTTTAAGGAAAATGCTTTCCTCGTCCATCTTGTAATCCCTAAGATCTGTCCACTTTGAGCCTGTCAGAATAAAGCTGGTTCCGGGTTCATTGTCCGCCACATAATAAGCATACTCGCGGAATACCGGATTCTTCCCGCCGTACTCAAAAGCTGTGTAAGGATGTCCGTCCCTCCCCATGGATCTGACAACAACGCAGACACGGCTCCCCGCATCCACTGTCAGGCTCTGATCAATGTCGAGAAGATGGTATCCCGCCCACTGCAGAGTCTGTGTCTTGCTGTAGATCTTCTTCCCGTCAACAGGGGTCACCGCAGCTTTTCGAAGGAGGTAAATGTCTATTGTCACCTCCGTGGCGGATTCTGCTGTGACGACGGACACCTTTTTCAGGTCACATAGATTCTTCATCGTAAATACATTGGCAACCGTTCCGCTGGACTCCGATTCCTTCGTGCCCGTACAATTTGCCATGCCCAGGTAATCATACTGGTAGAGCGTCAGCCCGGATACTTCCCCGCGGGAGGCAAGCTCATACGCAGTGGGAAGATTGTATGTGCAGTCCTCGTAAGACAGATAGAAGCAGCCGTCCGCATCGACGGAATCCTCTTTGCTTCTGCTGTACAGCCATCTGGCGATCCGCTCGGCTTTCTGTTCCTGCGTGAGTGCCTCATCGCCTGCAGAGCTTTGTCCGTCCGCTGCATAAGGCGCCCATAGATTCTCAAGATTGTTATAAGCCTCAGTGAGCAGTTCGCCCTTTGCCGCCTCAGACAGAGTGTCATAGCCTCCCCAGCTGTTTCGGCAGATCCAGGCTCCGTCATGATCCGGACAAGCGGAACTTCTGAAATTAGTCCTGGAGAAAGTATCGTCCCAGCCGATGATCACTACCTCATGACTGGATCCCGCTTTCTTATTTGTGACGCACAGAGCATTGCGCTCCGGGTTCATGTAAGGGCTGGAGGGCAAGGGAGCATAGACCTCAATCACCACCGGACGGCCCGCAGAGAGGGCTTTCTTAATTGCCGTAATCCCGTTCTCGTCCCTGCCCGTCCATACACCATTTTCATCCCAAAGATTCACCTCCGGAAGGAATGCGACATTTGTCACTACATGGTCTGCCAGGAGGGAGCTGTCCTGCCAGTCATAGCTTTCTGCAGTTCCGGCCATAGCGTCAATCTGCTCTCGTGTGACCGGCATAGGGGGAAGGGCATCTTCTCTTGCGGGTCCCAGAGAGCTCGCGAGAAATGCGGCAGTCTCATTGGACAGCCCGCCTGTCAGGAAAGGATCCTCCGTCTTCGAAAGAACCGTATCGTCCCCTGTCATATACTCTACCGGCCCTTCACCGTGCCTTAACATATGTGTATATAAAGCAAGGTAAGTCTCGGAATCATCTACTTCCGCTGCAGTTCTCCCAAACAGACTGCAGGCCTCCACCTCCAGAGCAGCTGTTGTGGCATAGGCCCAGCAGCTGTTCGTTA
>CADCQE010000365.1 GCA_902803505.1 uncultured Lachnospiraceae bacterium
AGAAAAGGCAAAAACAAGAAAAAAGAAGAAATAACAGAAGCTAAGGCTGTTCCGGAAGCGAAAGAACCCGAGGCCACGGAACCGGCTGAGGAAGAGCTTACAGCTGAAGCAGAAGAAAAACCTGCAGAAAAAGAAAAACCTGCAGAAAAAGAAAAGCCTGCAAGAGAAGAGAAAAAGAAAGAGCTTTCAAAACAAACAGAGGAAGCCAACATGAAAGGAGAAAAAAAGATGAGCAAGAAAAAGAAAAACTACGGATTTGTTCCCCCTGTGCCTCCTATGCCGTTCTCTCGCTGGAACGCGTCCCAGAATGAGAATGACGCCAAGGATGAGGTTGAGGACGACGCAAAGAAGGAAAATATCAAGTCCACAGTGAAGAGTGCATGGATGCAGAAGATCGACAGAAAGAAGTCTTCTGCAGACAGCAGAAAGGAACAGTGGAAGAAGTTTTTCGATTACAGGATGGAGTTGCAGGATACGTTTGCTTCTTCCCTTCCCGATGATACCTCATCCCTGCCGCCCTTTATGCAGATGCTTCCTTTGTCTCCGAAAGACCTTATGGAGCGGCTGAAGAAATTCGAGTTAATGGCGAATGAGCATATTATGGAGCAGGCTGACTCTTTCGCTGACTTCTGCATACAGGGACAGCAGCAGTTCTATGACCTGGTAATCGCAGCCATGGACAACGCCGATGCCAGGAAGAAAGAAGAGGCTGAGGAAAAGTAATAAACAAGGATAAGTGACTGTTAAGCAATAATACAGCTTAAGCATATAACCCTGCTTCTTTGAAGCAGGGTGTTTTTTTGCGTTTTGGGGGGTTACCTGTGAATAGTAACATTTGGGGGCCCAAAAAATGCAATGTGACAAACTGGCACAATTTCACAAAGAAATACTTCAACACGGTATAATCACGATCAGCGAATGTAAAGAAACAGTTGATTATCCCATACGAGGAATGATTTGATATGAAAGAATATTTCGCAGAGAATCTGCAGCGGATACGCCTGGAGAGGGGATATACACAGCAGCAGCTTGCAAAGCTCGTATGTGTAGACCGGTCCAGTATCGCCCGCTGGGAGAAAGGCAGCAGAATACCGGATCTGATCCTGCTTACACGGCTTGCCTACTGCCTTGGAGTGGATCCGTCGGCTCTTCTGCAGGAAGTTGATCTGGACTCACGCATACCTGTCATCATTATGGTGGACGATGAGAAAACCATTCTTAACGGAAACATGAGAATTCTCAGTGAGACCATTCCCGGATGCGAGATAACGGGGTTTTCAAAGCCGTCGGAGGCGCTGCACTTTGTCCGGTTCAACCATGTTGATATTGCCTTTCTGGATATTGCTTTAGGAAGGACATCGGGACTTGAACTTTGCGAACAGATGACAGAGATCAATCCCAGATTAAATATAGTGTTTCTGACTGCATATCCGGAATATTCCCTGCAGTCATGGAATACCCGTGCGTGCGGTTTTCTTGTAAAACCGTTGGTTCCGGAAGAAATAAAAAAGCTGCTGCCCAGACTTCGTTATCCGGTCAGCGGACTGACTTCGGTGGAGCAGGACTAGAGATGAATAACTGGGTTCTCATAATCAATTTTTCAATTGGGGCGGCCGGACTGCTTTTGTCCCTTATGGGACTGTTCATGAGTGTCCGCTCCCGGATTATCGGGCTGCATGCCCGCTGGCATCTGAGCGTGATGTTTGCCATCATGTTCATGTATTCCGCCACAGTCATTCTAAGCTACTATGCCGAAATGGAAGCGAAGGCATGGCCTATGCGATGGGGGATACTTCTTTGCTCGCTGACTTCCTCATTGATGATGCTGGTTCTGACCAGCCTGATGCTGCATTTTGCAGGGGAAAGCCGTCGAAGAAATGGCCTGTTTTTAAGTATCGCCCTTCTTTGGGTGATCTATGCGGGTATGCTCTTTTCCACGCTCTTCTCTCCGGCGTTTTACAGCATCAGTGATGAGGCTGTTTATGTGCGCGGCCCCTGGTACCCGCTCCTGCTTCTTCCCCCTGTTCTGATCATGCTGCTGAATCTGTGGGGGGTGTGGCGCAGAAGAAAGAAAATGACCCGAAATCAGATTCGGGCACTGCTGGTGTACATATTGATCCCGCTTCTATCCATGCTGGTCCAGATGCTATATTACGGCATCCTGGCGACAGCGGTGGGGATCATGCTCGGAACCATGGCAATGTTTCTGTTCGTCCTGAGCGATCAGCAGGATAAGTTCATCCGGGTAACGGAAGAGAATGCAAACAGGGATTTCAACATCAGAATCCTGCAGATACGGCCGCATTTTATTTATAATGTTATGTCCAGCATCTATTATATTGTGGGGGAGGATCCTGCAAAAGCGCAGGGGGTAATACGGGACTTTTCTATCTATCTCAAGAAAGTTTTCCGTTCCGTCAGCAGCCAGGAGCCGGTGCCCTTCACGGAGGAACTGGAGCATACAAGGGCATACCTGTCAGTTGAGATGGCCCGGTTTACGGATCAGCTCAACGTGACATACGATACGCCATATGTTGATTTTAAACTGCCGCCGCTGATTCTACAGCCGGTTGTGGAAAATGCCGTGAAGCATGGAATGGATCCGGAGATAGACAGGCTGAACATCTGGATTCGTACCCGGCAGTTCATTGGCTTCAATGAGATCACTGTCGAAAATGACGGTGAGGATTTCACGCCTTCTCTGAGTATGGATGAAGGTATCGGTCTGCCTAACGTCAGTGAGCGTCTGAGAACAATGTGCGGCGGTGAACTGATTGTTTCCGAAAGAAGCGGGGGAGGGACAGTGGTAACCATACATATACCGGAAACGGGTGGACAGGACATATAGCGGAACATTTAACGGCTCATGCTTAAGTTATATCGGCAATTACAGATGGGGATGTGATAATAGATGGAGTATATTCGTAAAATTCAGAAAATGTTTTTTTGGGGAGGAGTGGAAAAAGAGGAATATAAAATGATTCTTGCTAACATCCGCAAAGAAAACCGGGCGCTGCTCAGAGTGTTTTCCCTGATCGCGAGCGTGATGTTTTTTTTGTTGTTTATAATCAGCGTTATTTCCGGCAGTTTTG
>CADCQE010000366.1 GCA_902803505.1 uncultured Lachnospiraceae bacterium
AAAAACGGGTCCGCAGGGACATACGAAGAAAGAGGAGAAGGAAATGTTAAAGACAGATTTGCGGGAATTTCGAAAAGAATTAAAGAAGGCGCCGAAGGAGGAGGGGATTGTCAACTGGATTTACGCCTTCTATGTGGACAGCGAGAACAGGCTCTCCTGGAGCAGCACGAAGCGATGGCTGGAGATCGAGGAGGACGAGCGCTTCCGCCACTATGAGATCCTGAACCGGACCGCTTCGAGCGGGATCGGCAAGACCCTGTTTCCTGTTGAGACGGAGGAGAATGAAAGCCTGCTTGAGCTCAGGGACCTGGAGCCGGGGACTGCTCCCTTCGAGCAGGCTTCGGAGCAGTTCGCCGCAAAGGTGATGGAATCCTTCCGGCATACAGACCCTTACTACGCGACGGTCACCCACGTCACCTACGACGTGCCGGCGAGGGCGACGGACGGCTCGGTGCTGGAAGACGGCGGCTCCGTGTACGAGACGCTGATCTTCTCGATCTGCCTTGCGAAGCTCTCCGCTCCGAGCCTGGGCTTTGAAGAAGAGGAAGTCCGGGAACTGACGCGGCGCTGGACCATCGGCGCTCCTGTCTGCGGGTTCCTTTACCCCTCCTTCCACGAGAGAGCCGGGGCTTATGGGGAGGCCTCATTTTTCGTAAAGAACGACAATGGATACGACCTGCTGCACGAGCTTTTCAAGACCCGGGAGAACCTGGTCAAGCCGGAGCAGCAGAAGGACCTCTGGGTGAACGTGCTGGAGAACTCCGGCGTGGATGCCATGGCGGCGCTGGAAGTCAATGAGAAGATCCTTGAGGACGTGGAGGAGAGCAACGAGCCGGAGCTCTCCAAGAAACGCCTGCGGGAGATCGTGGAGGAGTCCGGCGGCGACGGCGAGAGCTTCGAGACGACATACGACGAGGTCGTGGGCGACAAACAGCTCAGCGCCGAAGCCATCTCCGCTGCGAAGGCCGTCGTGGAGATGGGCTCCGTCCAGATCCGCCTTCCCGCCGCGGACTCTGCAATGGTACAGCTGCGGAATATCGACGGGATTGATTACCTTGTGCTGCCTGTCGACGGGCCGATCTCCGTGAACGGGGCGGTTCTGGGCTGAAACAGTGGGACAGGGGGACGGTTCTCCCTGTCCCACTTTGCAGAAGCGCCCTTTCGCCCATAGCAATATTTTCCGATAATGGCAATCTCTTCTCAGGATCCCTGAAATCCATTGACAATCCGCCCCTCTCTGCTACACTGCATGACACAAATACACACATGGAGAAGTTCCTATGATACTCAGTGAAAATGAAGTCATACAGTATCTGACAAGGGGAGAGAACTACGGGGAGCACCTCCGGGAGCGGAGGCGCTTCCTGGAGACCGAGCCGGGCTGCCTGCCGGACGAGCTGGGCCGGCTCACCCTTGCGGAGGAGCAGTTTCACTCGGTTATGAGCGCGATGTGGCGGATCGAGCCCGAGGAGCGGCTGCTTCTCCTCGGGTATTACAGCAAGCGGCTGCCTGCCAGCGCAATTGCCGAGGACATGCATTTCTCCCTCTCCACATTCTGGCGGCGACGGCGGCGCGCTTTTGCATCGCTGATGAGGGAGTGCGGTGGGACTCATGAAAAAGGTGGGTGACACGCACCTTTTTTGTTGTTAAGATATGAATAGAACAAGTCAAGAAGGAGCAGACAAATGATTGAAGCAGGTCTGGTATTAGAAGGCGGTGCAGCGAGAGGCGTCTTCACAGCGGGCGTCCTGGATTATCTGATGGAGCAGCGCATCGAGTTCTCCTACGTCTGCGGCGTTTCGGCGGGAGCCAGCAACGCGGTGGACTACGTATCAGAGCAGATCGGGCGCACCAGGGACGCCATGATCCCGAAGGATAAGAAATACCGCATGGTGAAGCTGTCAGCGATCCCCACGCAGCACTCGCTCCTGGACATGGACATGCTCTACGATAGATTTCCGAACGAACTGATTCCATTCGACTATGATACGTATTTCCGCTCCCCGCTCCGCTGTGAGATGGTCGTGACAAATGCCCTCACCGGGAAGCCCGAGTACCTGGACGACCGAACGAACCGGGAGCGATTCATGGCCATCTGCCGCGCCTCCGGGTCGATGCCCATTTTCACACCTTATGTCTACGTGGACGGTGTCCCCTACGTGGACGGAAGCATCGGAGATTCCGTCCCGGTCCTTCACAGCATGCAGCAGGGGCTCAAGAAGCAGATTGTGGTGCTGACGCGGCGGGAGAGCTACCGGAAGAGCGCCCCGTCGGCCGCGGTGGCAGCATTTTACAGGATCTATTTTAAAAAATATCCGGCCCTGCTTGAGGCGATGATGAACCGCCATGTCATGTACAATCGTCAGCTGGATCTGGTAAGAAAATGGGAACAGGAAGGCCGCATCTTCGTGCTGAGGCCCCAGGTTCAGGAAGTGGGCCGCCTCGAGAGCGGCACGGAGGAGCTTATGAAATTCTACCGCCACGGATACGAGCTCATGAAGGAGCGCTTCGGAGAGTTGAGCGCTTATCTGGAGAAGGGCTGAACCGTCTCCTCCGCGCATAAGCGAGTTTGACCCACCGGCCGCTTCTTCGGAATGCAGGCATCAGTTCCTCCTGTACATAAGCGGATTTGACGCCTACACTCCCGTTGCGGCAGCCAAAGATGATAGAAAAAGGACGTTTGCATATAAGAAAGGAATGATCCTATGAATCACATTGTAGTAGAAGGTTTTATCGGCTCAGGGAAGGGCGCCGTGGCGAAGGCCGTGGGCAAGAAGCTGAAGCTCACAGTGGTGGATGTGGACCGCCTGGTCTCTGACCGCATGAAAATGACGACAGCCGAGATCTACGAGCGCTTCGGAGAGCCCTACTACCGCGCTATGGAGACCATCATCCTCACCGAGCTGACGCAGGAAAAGGAGACCCTTGTGGTCGTGCTGGGCAGCGGCGTCGCGATGATGCCCCAGAACCAGACCTATCTCAAGGCCCTTGGGACGGTCTATTACATCAAGCTGAAGCCCCAGACTATCATCCAGCATATGAAGGCGAGCAAGAAGCACACCTGGATCCGCTCCGAGGCCTGGGACGAGCAGGTCTCCCGCCTCTACAAGGAGAGGGAGCCTGCCTATGCGAAGACTGCGGACGTCGTCATCGACGCCGAAGGAAAGTCAGCCGAACAGATCGCGGACGAGATCGTCGAGCGGCATCTCAAGACCGGTCCAGAGGCGGAATGACTCCGCGCCCTGCCCAAGCAGCATCGAGACGCCATTTTCACAAGGTACACCTGCCGCTTTGGCCATAGCCAGAAGGGGCGTCTCTTCGGGATGGTAAATGATGTCATAGACGAAGAGATCCTTGTGGAAATATCCCGCATCCGGGATCAGGCAGGCTTCCTTCGCGCCGGATGTGGCCTGCATGCCGACATTTGTAGCCTGTATGAGCACCCGGCTGTTGGTGATTGCGCTGCGCAGGACCTCAGGATTTTCATATGAAAAAATGCTGACACGCGTCGGGGACACGCCCGCAAGTGCGGCACAGATCCCCTCCACGCGGGCCCGGGAAGACGGGCGGTTCGCGAAGACAGCGATCTCCTTCGCTCCGTCGATGGCAGCCTGGATCAGGATTGCGCTCGCCGCTCCGCCTGTTCCAAGGAGCACCAGATTTTCCCCCTTTATCGAAATGCCCCTTCTCTTCAGGGCATTGACGAGCCCGATGCCATCCGTGGTGTGGCCGATGAGACGCCCGCCGCGGTTCACGACCGTATTGACCGAGCCTCCGATGCGCGACGCCACCGAGAGCTCGTCACAGAGCCGGCTCATTGCGCTCTTCACAGGCATAGTGATATTCCAGCCGCTCGCCGCCTCCTGCCTCAGCCTCGCGACGACATCGGCGATCGTCGCCTCCGTCGTCTCCAAGAGGTCGTAGCGGGCATCCAGGCCCAGCATCCGGAAGGAAGTGTTCATCATCTTCGGGGAGAGGGAGTGGGAGATCGGTGAGCCCAGTAAGTAGTATTTATCCATTGTCGGGAAAGCCTCCTTTCGAGTGAGCCAGCAGGGACGGTTCTTTTTGCGACAAAAAATGCTGCGGTGGGGACGGTTCTCAATGCAGCATTTTGCAAAAATGCTGCATTGAGAACCGTCCCCACCGCAGCATTTTTTGTCGCAAAAAGAACCGTCCCTGCTGGCTCACTCCAGTGTACCATCAGGAGAAAAAAATGAAAACAAAGAAAACAATCCAAGTGAAAAATCTGACTCTGGGAGACGGCATCCCGAAGATCATCATCCCCATCATGGCGAAGACCCCGCAGGAGGCCGCAGCCCGCTGCGACGAAGCCGCGAAAGCCGGCGCCGAGCTGATCGAGCTGCGGGCGGACAGCTTCGAAGAGGGGAACCCGGCCTTCCTGCAAGCCTGCCGGGAAGCCGTGCCGGATCTCCCCATCCTGTTTACGCTGCGCTCCGCTTCGGAGGGCGGTCTCTTCAAGGAAAATGCCGACACCTGGGCCAGGATCCTAAGCTGCGCCATAGAGAGCGGCTGTGTGGATCTCATCGACCTCGAGCTCGCCAGGCCTGGCACGGCGGATCTGCTTGAGGCCGCGCATGCCCGGGGAATCCCGGTGATTCTGTCCTATCACAGCTTCGCAGGGACCCCCGCGAGAGAAGAACTGCGGGAGCGCCTGATGAAGATGGAGGCCATGGGGGGAGACCTCGCCAAGATCGCCTGCATGCCGCATAAGGAGACCGATGTCAGCTCACTTCTTTCTCTGGGCGCGTGGGCAAAGCAG
>CADCQE010000367.1 GCA_902803505.1 uncultured Lachnospiraceae bacterium
CCTATATGCAGTTAATCTAAGCAATTGCCTTCGGCAATTACTAAGGTTAACTAGTATAACGGAAGGAGATCCAGCGCAACAAGCTCCTTTGGATTGCGGATGCGGACAGGGATCGCATGATCCCCCAGCCCGCTCGAGACAATGACGGCCTGCTCCCCTTTGCAAAAAGCACCGTAGCCGTATCGCGGGAGCGGGGTTCCGTAAGGGCTCAGCGCCACCATATTGCCCTTAAGCCGCATCACGCCCCCGTGAAAATGACCGCACAAAGACAGGTCCGCGCCCCATTCCACATAGCGCTCTGCAAAGACCGGATTGTGGCAAAGAAGGATGTGGTACTCCTTCTCCCCCGTGACCGATTGTCCGATCCGCTCTTCAATCTCCTCGCATGAGAAGGAGGGCTTTCGCAGCTTCCTGTAGGTGCGGAGGGGCAGTTCAAGCCCGCTGATGCGGATCCGGTCCCTCCCATGGACAAACAGTTCTGTCCTGTTGTTCATGAGAAAAATGCCGGAATGCCGCAGCTTTGAGATATACTCATGATACACGGCGGGAAATTTCCTGAGCTTCGATTCATGATTCCCATTGACCAGATATGTGGGGGCAAGGCGGGACAATTCCGAAAAGAGCTGCAGAACACCATCAAAGTCTGTCTCGGCTTTGTCGATGATCATGTCCCCGGAGGAGAGAATCAGATCCGGCCTAAGCTCCGCACATCGCTCCAGAAGCATTCAGTTATTCTCCCCAAAGGACGAGCAATGGAGGTCCGTGAGGAAGACTGCCCTTGCGGGGCCTGCCAGCTTGCCGGAGCGCAGCCTGTATCGTTTTACAAGAAAAGTATCTTTGTTCATAGTGGAATTCATTGTATCATAGGACTCCTGACAGACGCAAGAAAAGCCCCCGGCTTCAATCAAGCCGGGGGCTCATTCATCTTAATTGTACTTGCGCTTTCTGGCCGCCTCGGACTTCTTCTTACGGCGGACAGACGGCTTCTCGTAATGCTCACGCTTGCGGATCTCCTGCTGGATTCCGGCCTTCGCGCAGCTGCGCTTAAATCTACGAAGCGCACTGTCGAGGGATTCACCCTCCTTGACGATTACGTTTGCCATTTTCCTGAATTCACCTCCCCCCAAACCTTACTGGGGTCATTACTTTTTGTCCACTTCGCAGTCGTGAACGTGAATTATTATCCCATAAAAGACCAGTGGCGTCAACATAAAAAATCAATTCTAAGCGAGCTGCCCTTTCGCAGCCTCCAGTGCCGCAGTAAGAGCCTCGGCAATCTTCGACGGATCCTTTCCGCCGGCCTGGGCCATATTGGGCCGTCCGCCTCCGCCGCCGCCAACAACAGCAGCTGCGGCCTTCACAAGATTGCCGGCGTGAGCGCCCTTCTTCACAGCGCCGTCCGTAGCCGTCACCATGAGGTTGACCTTACCGCCGCTTGCCGAGGCGAGGACGACAATGCACTCACCGAGCTGTTCCTTCAATGTATCCCCGAGATTCCTCAGCTCGCCTGCTTCCACATCCGCAAGCTTCTTCACAAGAATCTTTACTCCTCCGACCTCCACGGCGCCGGCAGCGACGTCGCCCATCTCTGCCTGTGCCGCTTTCGCCTTGAGGGACTCAATCTCGGAATTCGCCGCCTTTAGCTCTCCCATGAGATGCGAGATCTTCTGGACGAGGTCCTGAGGCGTGCTCTTCAGGGTCTTAGCCGCCTCAAGGAGCGTCTGCTCCTCCTGACGGTAGAAGTCGAAGACAGCATCGGAACTGATGGCCTCAATTCTGCGGACACCTGCGGCAATGCCGGACTCAGAGAGAATCTTGAAGGCACGAATCTGTCCGGTCTCTCCCACATGGGTTCCTCCGCAGAGCTCCTTTGAGTAATCACCCATAGAGACTACGCGAACCTCATCCCCGTACTTCTCGCCAAAGAGAGCCATGGCGCCGGTCTGTCTGGCCTCCTCCAGGCTCATCACCTGTGTGCTGACCGGAAGTCTCTCGCGGATCTTCTCATTGACGATGTCTTCCACTTTCGCAAGCTCTTCCGAAGACATCGGTTTGAAATGAACGAAGTCGAAACGAAGACGGCTATGATCCACATAGGAGCCCTTCTGCTGCACATGGTCGCCGAGGACTTCCTTCAGAGCAGCCTGGAGCAGGTGGGTGGCGCTGTGGTTGTCGGCCGTAGCCTGGCGTCTCGCCGCATCCACCTCCAGGCGGACAGCGTCGCCCTTGCGGAGGGTGCCGGACACGACAATTCCGTTGTGGGCCACTCTTCCGCCCCGAAGCGGAATCGTCTCCTTCACGGCGAAGCTTCCATTTTCAGATGTAATGACGCCCACATCGCCGACCTGGCCGCCCATCGTCGCATAGAAGGGCGTCTCCTTTACGATCACCGTGCCCTCATCGCCGTCCGCAAGTGCCATGACGAGCTCGCCGTAATGATCCTCATCCACCTTCGTGGTGAGCACCTCGATCCGGGAATCGCAAGTGAGTGTATCGTATCCCACGAAGCCCGTCGTCACGGACGCATCGATGTCGTCGTAAACAGTGGCCTTCGCGCCCATATAGTTGGATACGGCCCTGGCTTCCTTGGCCCGCTTTCTCTGGGCCGCCATGCTCGCTTCGAAACCGGCCTCGTCCACAGAATAGCCCTTCTCTTCGAGAATGTCCTTTGTCAGGTCAAGCGGGAATCCGTAAGTGTCATAGAGCTCAAAGGCCTTTTCGCCGGAGAGGACTTTCTCGCCGTTCCCGGCAAGCTCCTCTTCTCTGTCCGCGAGAATGCGGAGGCCCTGGTCAATGGTTTTACCAAATGCCGCCTCCTCGGAAGCGAGCACATCATGGATGAAGACGAACTTCTCCTCGAGCTCGGGATAGCCCTCTTTGGACGTATCCGCCACCGTCTTGGCAAGATCCGCAAGGAAAGGACCCTCAATGCCTAGCTTCTTGCCCTGTCTGGCTGCGCGGCGGATCAAACGCCTCAGCACATAGCCCCTGCCCTCATTTGAGGGAGTGATGCCGTCAGAGATCATGAAGGTCGCAGAGCGGATGTGGTCAGTGATGATGCGGACAGAGACATCGGTGTCCGCATTTTCAAGATACGTCACCCCGGCGATCTCACAGATCTTATCCCGGAGAGCTTTGATCGTGTCAATATCGAACATGGAATCCACATCCTGCACCGCGACAGCCAGGCGCTCCAGTCCCATGCCGGTATCGATATTCTTCTGCGACAAGGTCGTGTAATTGCCCTTGCCGTCATTTTCAAACTGTGTGAAGACGTCGTTCCAGATCTCCATATAGCGGTCGCAGTCACAGCCCGGCCGGCAGTCCGGCTTGCCGCAGCCGTATTTCTCGCCGCGGTCATAATAGACCTCTGAGCAGGGGCCGCAGGGACCGGCTCCGTGTTCCCAGAAGTTGTCTTCCTTGCCGAACTTGTAGATCCGCTCCTCCGGGATCCCGATCTCGTCTCTCCAGATCGCGAACGCTTCATCGTCATCGAGATAGACAGAAGGATAGAGGCGCTCGGGATCGAGGCCGACGGTCTCCGTCAGGAACTCCCATGTCCAGTGAATCGCCTCGCGCTTAAAATAATCACCGAAAGAAAAATTCCCAAGCATCTCAAAGAAGGTGCCGTGGCGTGCGGTATGGCCCACATTCTCAATATCTCCGGTCCGTATGCACTTCTGGCAAGTGGCGACACGGCGGCGCGGCGGCACCTCGGCCCCTGTAAAGTACGGCTTCAGAGGGGTCATGCCGGCATTGATCAGCAGCACAGAATTATCGCCGTGAGGGACCAGTGAAAAGGAATTCATCGCCAGATGTCCCTTGCTCTCCATGAACTCCAGGAACATCTTTCTCAGTTGATTGACACCGTAAGCTTCCACTTCTTCATTCCTCCAGATTCATTTCAAAATTATTCATCAATATAGCACATGACTATCCTTAATACAAGGATATTTGATCCGCGGCTGCGGCAGCGATTTGATCCGCGGCTGCAGTCGCAAGCTTATCGCAGTGCTCGTTGAGCGGGTGCCCCGCGTGACCCTTCACCCAGATCCAGGTGATCTTGTGCGGCCTTGCCGCCTCCACAAGGCGCTTCCACAGGTCGTCATTGGGCACAGGCCTGGAGGCGGTATGCATCCAGCCCTTCCGGATCCACTTGTCAATCCAATGGAGATTGAAGGCATCCGTGAGATACTTGGAGTCCGAGTACAGCTCCACTTCGCAGGGGCGGATCAGCGCCTCCAGGCCCACAATGGCTGCCATGAGCTCCATGCGGTTATTCGTGGTATCCGGATATCCCTGCGAGTACTCGCGCTTATGCGTCACGCCCATCGGATCCGTATAGAGAAGGATAGTGCCGTAGCCCCCGGGTCCGGGATTTCCCCGGCAGGCGCCGTCCGTATAGATCTCAACCTTCACTGCCGCAGCCCTCCATCCCGCTTTCCATGGACCAGACACCGCTCTCTTCAAAGCGCTTCACCATGAGGCCCGCGTCCGCGACCAGCCCCTCCGGATACTGCCATTTCTTAAGCAGTGCAATGGCGTTCCCCGCTTCTGCCCTCCCCTTTCGCAGGAGGTAGTCAAAATGCAGATCCCCTTCCGCAGTGCTCTCCTGGAAATGCATGTTCTCATAGGGTCCCGCAAGAAGGTAGGACAGCTCAATATCATGAGTCGCCGCGAAGACAAGTGCATTTGACGTGCCGATCTCCTTCAGGATCTGTGAGGACGCCGCAATGCGCTCAATGGTATTCGTGCCCCGCAGCACCTCGTCGATAAAAGCGAGGACAGGCGCACCGTCTGCGTCCGAGGCGTCGAGTATCCTCTTCAGGGACTTCAGCTCGACGATAAAATAGCTCTCGCCCCGGAAGAGATTGTCGCTAAGAGCCATGGAACTGAAGATGCGGAAGAAAGGAGCCCGGTAGTGCCCGGCACACACGACCCCGATGCTCTGGGCCAGGATCGCTGCGAGTGCAGCAGCTTTTAAAAATGTCGACTTACCGGAGGCGTTGGATCCGGTAAGGAGCACGGAGCTCACCGTAAGAATGTCATTTCGCACGGGATTCTTCAGAAGCGGATGTGCCAGGCCCCGGATCCGGAGCTCTTTCCCCTCGGACAAAGAAGAGAACTCCGGCCGGCAGGAAAGGGACAGACTTCGGAGGTAAGAGGCAGCCGCAGAAGCGGCGTCAACGGAACCGATCAATTCGAAGAGGCGCAGAATATCTGTCTCGTGATCCGCAACCGCTTCCAGCATCCGGTCGAACTGAATTAAGTCGACGTGGAAGAACAGCTTCACATACTCGAGAACAGCGTCCATAATTCCAGCGCCAACACTCCCGCCGGAGGTCACGAGGAAGGAGCCTGCATGGAATTGATTGAGGGCTCTTACTCCCTCGGCCAGCTCCTGTTTTTCTTTGGAAAATGCTTGCTCGGGAAGAGATCTGATGAGCGACTGTGCCCCTTCCCGCAGGAGCTCCACAGCCTGGAAGGCCCGGAGCACGGTGAGTGTGCGCTCCTTCATCCCGACATGGACGCGGTAGTCCGCGATCAGCAGCGGCACGAGGACAGCTACCCCGATCAAGGGCTGAAAGAAGAGAAGCACGATGGCCGCCAAGGTCATGAGGCCGAGCGCGAGAAAACGGGATCTGCCTATAGGCGCGGCATCCTTTAAGGACCGGATCGCCTGATAGAAGGATCCTCCCTTCAGGAAAGAGATCTCGTAGAGAGCCCGCTGGACTTCGATTCTCTCGGTCTCCGAAGACGCAAGAGCATCCTCCCAGGCGATTCTCTTAGCAAGCTCGTCCCGATCCAGCAGAGGGTGGCGCAAAAACGCATACAGAACCTCCTCCCCCGGAGAAGACAGGATACTTCCGCTGATTCCTGCAAAGACAGTGTCCAGATCGACGTCTTTTGCTGTAATCTCATCGATCCGGGAACACGCTCCTTTCGTGCCGCCGGAATGAAGCTCGTGCTCATCCAGGGAATCCGAATACCTGCGAATCGCATCCATCTCCTCTTGCGAAAAGAGCCGAGGACACTCGGTTCCCCAGCTTTTTTGGATCTTCTGTTCAAATGTCTGCCGCTCAGCCTTCCTGCCGTTCAATATCATGAGAGCAAACGCAGCGACAACCAGAAGGAATATTATCAAAATGGCAATAAAAGAAGTGTTCATTGTATCTTAACCATAATTACTCCCAAGTCAGACTGCGTACTTCTGGAGGAATTCGCAGCACTTGACATGCCGGGACCAGAAGACAGAATCACCCACCTGATAGCTGCTCCTCCCGTCATACTGGTCTCTCTTCAGCTGTGCCATTATGCTCTCAAGGGTGTAATTCCCTTTGCAGCGGTCAAAGATTCTCTTTGCCCCGTTGGCACCGCCGAGATGGCGGATCTGGCAATACATGTGGATTGCCCAGGCATTGTTCGTGTAGAGCCTCTTGCAGTCCTCGACAAAGGTCTTCATAAGCTCCTTAAAAAGGGCGTCCTGGCATTTCTTTCCGGCAGAAGACTTGATCAGCTTCAGGATCACCTTCTTCTCGGCCGAAGAAGGATTCCAGTGAGTAGCCACCCAATTCTTCTTCAGGGCTTTCTGGATTAACCCTTTCGAGTCTATCTTCTTAAATTTCTTTTTATTAGCATTATAAATGCTCCGGATCAGATTCTGGGCCTCTTCGCCGTAGTACTGGGCCCATCCGACCGTAATCGTGTGTTCGTTCGAAGAGTTGGAATAGGGTCCCTCATATGCAGAATAATCCCGGTTCCCGTATACCTGGCCGCCGGACTCCACAGCGCCGACGATATTCGTCAGGATCTCGTAATCTCGGCTGTCATCCCATTTTCTGGTGGAAATCTTGTATTTCGAAGAGCTGCGTACCTTCTTGAGGGAAAAGGTCTCCGACCTGGCACCGGTATATTTATAGAGACAGATATTCGCCCTCGCCTGATCCTTGCCTCCGCTCACATACATCACTTTTTGGGATGCCGCATTCTGGAAGACGTAATTACTTCCGTTCTTGAAGATGTACCATCTCTGATAATATCTCTTATTGTCTGTCCCCTGCCGGATATTCGTCTTATTCGCTGTACCGCCGTCCGCGGCCTCAAGCACAAGACCGGACTTCTTGTTCCGGATCCGATAGGTCCCGTCGCCAAGCGCCTTGATATGAAAGATCTGTTTGTCCTCACCCAGGTACTTGAAGAGGTATGCATTTGCCCCGTTCCTCCCGGAGCCGCCTCTGATCGTAACGACTCTCGTCTTGGAGATCGCCGGGTAGAGATAATAATACCCGCTGCCAAGCTTTGCATCGGATTTCAGGGCTTTCGCCTGCTTATCCGCTGTCTGCCCGGAAGAAGCAGGATCAGCCGGGTCAGAAGGGTCTGTATCTGAGGTGTCTGTCCCCGTCGGAGCCGTACCGGAGGTATTCTGCTCTGAAGCAGTGCTGCCGCTCGTGTCATTTGTGATCGGAACAACATCTCCCGGCAGATTTGCGGAGGATGCAGCGGCCTGATCCGAAACATCGGCATATGCAGTTGCCGGACTCCATAACAGTGTAATACAGATGATCGCTGCAAGTGCTCTCTTCATACGCGGCTCCTTTTCCATTTTCTTTGGGATCCATTGCTCTCAAAACAGGATGGGGACATTGTCAATGTTCATATTCACGGTGCCCGGACTAAAATGTCCGGAAGCACTCATGATAATGTATCACTTTTCGTGTGTTTTGGCAAGTTCACTTCCTGTCCTGGTCGTCCTTTGCGAAATAATCCGCGATGCAGAGCCTTTCGTTATACTAGTTAACCTTAGTAATTGCCGAAGGCAATTGCTTAGATTAACTGCATATAGGGAAAACGAAAGGTTCTGCGCA
>CADCQE010000368.1 GCA_902803505.1 uncultured Lachnospiraceae bacterium
GGAATCGATGTCCACGCCGAGGGCAGCCGCATAGTCCGGATCCAGGGCGTGCTCCGCATCCACAAAGCCGGCGATCCCCCCGCGCTTCTGCACCTCGGAAACCATATGCAGCGCCACTGTAGTCTTGCCGCTTGATTCCGGTCCATAGACTTCAATAATCCTCCCTTTCGGCACGCCGCCTACGCCAAGGGCAATGTCCAGCGAGAGACATCCCGTCGGAACTGCCTCTACATGCATTGCCTCTCCGGCCTCTCCCAGCTTCATGACAGCGCCCTTGCCAAACTCCTTCTCCAGCTGGCTGATCGCCGCGTCCAGGGCCTTCTCTTTCTCATTCTTCAGATCCTTCAGATCTGCAGCAGCATTCTTCTTCACGTTTCTGTCTCCTTGCTTCTTCGTTTCATGAACATTCGTTCGATCATCAATTTACTATATCTCATACCCTTTGTCAATACCAACTTGCAAACATTTGTTCCGTTATGGTTACTATTCACAGGCTTTATCTGCAATCAGAACCTGTCTCAATCATGCAAGCATGATGAGCCAGAACCTGAATGCTGATAAGGCCGTGAATAGTAACTTGGCTTCAAATCACGAAAGGACCGCCCTCCCCGATGCTTCGGAAAGAGCAGTCCCACGTATCATTCTCATTTCATGTACAATTCGATATCAGAAATCCCCTGCAGATCCGCGGAACACTCAGCCGATCAGCCAGTCATACAGCTCCTGATACTGCAGTGCCGAAGCTTCCCAGGAGAAGTCCTGTTGCATCGCGCGTTCCACCATCTTGTTCCAGTCGCGCTTCTTGTCATAGAAGACCTTCTCGGCGTAGCGGACGGTGGCCATCATTTCATGTGCATTGTAGTTCGTAAAGGAGAAGCCGGTTCCCGTGCCCTCGAACTCATTGTAGGGCTCGACCGTGTCCTTCAGGCCGCCTGTCTCACGGACGATCGGCAGTGTGCCGTAGCGGAGAGAGATCAGCTGGGACAGACCACAGGGCTCAAACTGGGACGGCATCAGGAAAGCATCCGAGCCGGCATAGATCTTGTTGGCCAGTGCCTCGTTGTAATAGATCTGCGCAGAGACCTTGCCGCCGTATTTCCATGCAAAATGGCGGAACATGTTCTCATACTGCTCATCGCCGGTTCCGAGTACCGCGAACTGCACGGCATCCTGGCAGAGCTCGTCCATCACATAAGCGATCAGGTCGAAGCCCTTCTGGTCGGTCAGGCGGGAGACAATGCCGATGAGCATGGCCTTCGGATCCACGGTCAGGCCGAGATCCGCATGCAGCCCGGTCTTGTTCTTCACCTTGTCCTTGCGGAAGGATTTGATCGAGAAATTCTTGTAGATCAGCGGATCCTTCTCAGGATCAAAGAACTTGTAGTCGATGCCGTTCACAATGCCGCGGAGGTCATTGGCCCTGGCCCTCATCAGGCCGTCAAGCCCCTCCCCGTAGTAGGGCATCTTGATCTCCTCTGCGTATGTCTTCGAGACTGTTGTGATGGCGTCCGCGTAGACCAGGCCGCCCTTCAGGTAGTTGCCGTCCTTCTTGTACTCCAGCTTGTCCGGTGTGAAGTAATAATCGGACAGTCCCACGATGTCCTTCATCGTCTTCACATCCCAGATGCCCTGGAACTTCAGGTTGTGGATCGTCATAACCGTCTTGATCCCGCGGTAGAATTCATTGTCCTGGAAATGGGAATTGAGGTAAACCGGCACGAGGCCCGTCTGCCAGTCGTGGCAGTGGATGACATCCGGTCTGAAATCGATGGTGGGCAGAATGGAGAGAGCTGCTTTTGAGAAAAATGCAAAGCGCCCGAGATCCCACGGCATCCCCGCATAAGGCTTGTCGCAAGTAAAGTAATCCTGGTTGTCGATAAAATAGAAATGAATTCCTTCGAACTCGCACTCAAAGATTCCCACATAGCAGCTGTTCCAGTCGAAGTCCATGTAGAAGTTCGTCTTGTACTGAAGCATGTCCTTCCACTTCTGGTTCATGCAGGAATAATATGGCAGGATGACTCTGCAGTCAAAATAGCGTTTGTCTAACGCGCCGGGCAGGGAACCTACGACATCGGCGAGGCCTCCGGTCTTCATAAAAGGCGCTGACTCCGAAGCGACAAAGAGAATTCGTTTCATAGTGATCTCCCTCCATGTATGCATATTTGGGATCAAGGCCGATGGCTGGCCTCTTTGGATGTACTAATTATAAGACATGGCTGAAGTTTTCGCAATCTTCATCTTCTCGCACATCTCCTTCATCTCCCTGGCCGACGCGAGCGTATTCTCCGTGATCTCCGCGCCGCCGATGAGCCGCGCGAGCTCGGCCACCGATTCCTCATAGCTGAGAGCTTCAATATTCGTGATCGCCGAGGAATCGCTGAGGGACTTCGAGATGCCGTAGTGCGTGTCAGCCATTGCGGCGATCTGGGGCAGGTGCGTGATACAGAGCACCTGGTGATGCCCGGCTACCCGGGCCATCTTCTCCGCGACCATCTGGGCCGTGCGCCCGCTGATCCCGCTGTCCACTTCATCGAAAATGATTGTATCCGTGGCGTCCGTGTCCGCGAACATGGTGCGGATGCCGAGCATCAGCCTCGACAGCTCGCCGCCCGAGACCACATTGCGCAGGGGGCGCTGCTCCTCCCCGGGGTTCGTGGCAATGACAAAATCCACAAGATCCCGGCCGTTCGCCGAGAAGGCGGCATTTTCCTTAAATTCGATCCCGAAATCGGCACGGGCAAAATTGAGCTCGCGGAATTGTTTGAGCGCCTCTTTTGAAAATGCTGCCGCACAGCGCTTCCGGGCATCCGAGAGCGCTGTGGACGAAGCTTCCAGGCGCTGCTGCGCCGCCTCGAACTCCCGCTTCATGCGGGCGCGGGAGGCCTCGTAGTCCTGAAGGGATTTGAGCTCCAGCATTTTCTCATCCCGGCTTTGCAGGATCTGCGCGACGCTCCTTCCGTACTTGGCCTTCAGCCGGTTGATTGTGTTGAGGCGCTGCTCTGTCTCCTCGAAGGACTCTGCCTCATAGCTCAGGTCGGAGGCATAGTCCGAGAGGCCTCTGTTAAAATCATTGAGCAGGGAATCGATCTCGCTTAAAGAAGCATAGTATTCAGAGAGGGTCTCGTCGAACTCACTTACCGTCTCCAGCTTTTTGAGCGCCCGGCCGATCACCTCGCCGGCGCTGTCCGCCGAATCATAGCCCGTGGATTCATGCACGAACTCAACGGATTCGGCGATCTTTCTTGCATTTGCCAATTTGCGGTAGCGGCGCTCGACCTCCTCGTCCTCGCCCTCCGCAAGCTCCGCCTCGTCAATCTCCCCGATCTCAAATTCCAGGAAGGATGCGCGCCGGTTTCTCTCCTCTTCGCTCAGCTCCTCCCCTCCCAGGGCCTTCTTCAGCCCGTGCCAGAGCTTGTAGTCCGCAGCCACCTGCTCCTTCGCTTCCGCAATCTCCTCCTTGCCGTAGGCGTCGATCAGGTCCAGCTGGCAGTCGGAGCGGAGAAGCTTCTGATGCTCGCTCTGGCCGTGGATGTCCAGCAGGCATCCGGCGATCTCCCTCACCTCCTGGGCGGTGCGGGTCTCTCCGTTGATCCGGCACTGCGACCGCCCGTCCTGAATCTTTCTGGAAATGAGGACCACGCCCTCCTCCGGCTCAATATCATGCTCTCCAAGGGCCGCGAGCGTGTCCCCGTCGCTCACTTCAAAGACCAGCTCCAGAAGTGAGGGACCGCTGCCGCTTCTGGAAAAATCCCTCTGCACCCTTCCGCCCAGCGCAAGGGAAATGGAATCCACCAGGATGGATTTGCCAGCTCCGGTCTCACCGGTGAGGATGTTGAGGCCCTCGCCGAAGTCCACATCCACCTCGTCAATCAGTGCAAAATTCTTGATATGAAGATTTCTTAGCATTTTGACCCGCCTCTCTGCCCCACTAAGCGCTTTTTCACGGAAGAAGCATCCTCGGGCGAGCGAAGGACCGCCATAATCGTGTCGTCTCCGGCGATGCTGCCGAGGATCTCCGGCCAGGCCAGGGAATCCAGCGCAGCAGCGGCCGCCATAGCCATGCCCGCCACGGTGTGGATCACCACGATATTCAGCGAGACATCCATTGAGACAAAGGACTCCCTCAGCACCCTCTGGTAGCGCATGGCAAGGTTCGGATCCTCGCCGCTGTCAGGACGGTAATGCTGACGGCCATCCTCCGTCTGCACCTTGCGAAGGCGCAGCTGGCGGATGTCCCTGGACACAGTGGCCTGGGTCACCTGAAAGCCGCTCTCATTGAGGAGGCTCGCCAGCTCCTCCTGCGTCTCTACCTCATACTTCGTGATCAGTTTCAGAATCTGTTCATGCCTTGCGTTCTTCATTACGCATCCGCCATCTTTCTCCTCAGCACCTCGAGGAAGCTGATATTGTTGAGCTTGATGATATTCGTGCAGCACTCAGATCTGTGAATCTCTATCTTATCGCCGGTCTGGAGCATCTGCGACCCTTCGCCGTCGAAGCGCACGACCGCCACATCGAAAGCAAACCCGCATCTGCCCTCTCCGATCTCCACTCTGATCGTATCATTGCCGCCGAAGATAATGCTTCTGGAGATCAGGGAGTGCGCCGCCAGAGGCGTGAGCAGCAGCAGCTCCGCATCCGGAGAGACAATGGGGCCGCCCACGGAGAGATTGTATCCCGTAGAGCCCGTCGCCGTTGCGATAATGACGCCGTCCGCGCTGTAGCTGTTCAGAAACGCACCGTTGACATAGTTCTTGATCACATAACTCCTCAGTGATCCCAGGCGGTTCACTACAATCTCATTGAGCGCGAGATCTTCGTAGATCACCTTGCCGTCCCGGATGATGCGGCCCTTCAGCATCATGCGGCGCTCTATGCTGCAGTCGCCGGCGAGGACCCGGTCCACGGCCTTGTACATCGCGCCGGTATCCACCTCGGCGAGATAACCGAGATTCCCAAGGTTGATGCCGAGAAGCGGAAGCTGGCGCTCATACACAGCTTTTGCCGCCCGAAGCAGAGTGCCGTCCCCTCCCAGGACAAATGCGCACTCGCATTCCTTGGGCAGGTCCGCTCCCGAAGAGGAAATACAGCTGACGGCCCCATGTTCCCGGATATACTCCGCCAGGCTCTCAGAATATGCCTTGCTCGCCGCCATATCCGTATTTCGGATGATGCCTATCGTCCTCATGCTCTCCCGCTCCCTTCACCATCAGTCTCCAATGCGCTTCACGCTCTGTCGCTATCGGCAGAGCGTCCTGTCAGCCGTCATTACAGGAATGCTCCGGCTCATCCTTCTTCTGCTTCTCGAGCTCCTCATGGGCCCGGGCAACAGTAAGGCGGATCTCCTTCTCACCGATACAGACCTCCTCCGGCAGCGGGTGCTTCTTCATAAGGCACAGGAATTCGATATTCCCCTCCGGCCCTTTAATCGGCGAGTAGTCCAGCTTCACGGGAGATAGCCCCACACTCTGCGCGTACCCGCACACCTTCGCGATCACGCCCATCTGCACGATGGGGTCGCGCACCACGCCCTTTTTGCCGACCTGCTCTCTCCCCGCTTCGAACTGCGGCTTGATCAGGCAGACGATCTCTCCGTCCTCCGTCAGCAGGTCACGCACGGGAATCAGCACTTTCATCAGGGAAATGAAGCTCACGTCAATGCTTGCGAAGTCTCCGCTCTCGGGCAGGTCCTCCGGAAGCACATAGCGGATGTTCGTTTTCTCCATACTGACCACGCGGGGGTCGTTTCTGAGCTTCCAGTCCAGCTGCCCCCGCCCCACGTCGATCGCATACACTTTCACCGCGCCGTTCTGGAGCATGCAGTCCGTGAAGCCCCCGGTCGAGCTTCCAATGTCCAGGCAGGTTTTGCCTTCTACATCGATGGAAAATGCAGCAAGCGCTTTCTCAAGCTTCAGCCCGCCCCGGCTCACATACCGCAGCTTTGCGCCGCGCACTTCAATCATGCACTCACTGTCCACGGATGCTCCCGCCTTGTCAACCCTCTGTCCGTCTACATAGACGAGGCCCTCCATGATCAGGGCCTGGGCTTTTTCCCGGGACGGCACCAGGGCACGCTCCTTAAGGAGCAGGTCTAATCTGGTCTTCACTTCAAAATTCCTCCAGGACGCCGCCCTCTGTCAGGATCTGCATCTTCTTCTCATAACCGTCGAGCTTTTCACTGAGCTGCTTCAATAATTTCATTCCGTCCTGATAGATGCGGAAGCTGTCCTCAATCGAAGCATCCTCGCTCTCCATCTGCTTTACCATCTCATCCAGAGTGGCGAAGCTCTCCTCGACGCTCAGCTCCGCAGCAGCTTCCTTTGTCTCCTGGACGTTCTTCTCTTCCGTGCTCATTATTTCTCCTTGATCTCTCTAACGCATGTCAGTCCCACAGCCGGATCACATCCCAATCAGTCTGCAAGAATCTCCTTTACCTCAGCGACAATTCTCCCGTCCGTGACATGAATCGTCACCGCATCGCCTGCCTGTACCTGCGTCACAGACCTCACCGCCCTTCTCCCGGCATCAGCCACAAAGGAATATCCCTGCTGCAGCCGTCCTACGGGATTGAGTCCCTCAAATCTCGCGGCCAGAACCGCAAAGCGCCTCTGCCTGTCCCTAAGGGAGCGCTCCGCCAGATCCGGCAGGCGCAGTGCGATCCGATCCGCCCTGTCTCTTAAGCGCGACAGCTTCCCCAGGAATGCCGCCTCCAGAGCGCCGGACAGATCCGCCGCGCGCCTCCGCTCCTCATTGAGCCGGCGCTGCGGAGAGAGTGCGGAAAGCTTCGCCTGATACCACTTGGCCCGGGACGAGAGCATCTGCAGGCGCACGTAGACGCCGCGCGCCAGGCTGCGCTCGCGAAGTGCAAGCGCCTCCCGGAACTCCCTCGCGTCGAAGACCGCAATCTCCGCAGCGGCTGAAGGCGTCGGCGCCCGCATGTCAGCTGCCAGATCCGAGATCGTCGTGTCCGTCTCATGCCCTACAGCAGAGATCACAGGCGTCCGGCATTCGAAGATCGCTCTGGCCACCTTCTCCTCATTGAAAGCCCACAGATCCTCCAGGGACCCGCCGCCGCGGCCGACAATGATAAGGTCCACAAAGCCGTCCAGCGCACGGATTCCGGACACAATACTGTCGGCAGCCCCGTCTCCCTGCACAAGCGCGGGACACAGAATGAGCTGCACATATGGATTTCTTCTTTGGGAAATACTCTGAATATCTCTGACAGCGGCTCCCGTCGGCGCCGTGACGACACCGACCGTCATCGCATATTTGGGAATTGCTTTTTTGTGTTCTGCAGCAAAGAGCCCCTGCTTCTCCAGCTCCCTTCTCAGTTGCTGGAAACGCTCGTACAGCTCTCCTTCACCCTGCAGGCGGATTTCTTTCGCGTAGAGCTGATAGCTCCCGCCTCTCTCGTACACATCCACAGTCCCGCCGACGACGACCTTGTCCCCGTCCTTCATGCGGAAAGCGAGCCCGCGGCGGTTCCCCGCGAACATGATGCAGGAAAGAGCGCCGGACGCATCCTTCAGTGAAAAATAGATGTGTCCGGAAGTATGATACTTACAGTTGGACACCTCACCACTTACAAAGACAGCGGCAAGCAGGCCGTCGCCTGCGAAAAGGCCTTTGATGTAGTGATTGATCTGCCCTACTGTATAGATTCGCCTGTTCATTCTTTTCTCGAAAGCTCACCGAGGATCCCGTTGATAAAGGATGGCGACTCATCTCCGCCGTAGCGCTTCGCCAGCTCCACGGCTTCATTGATGGCGACGCCGTCCGGGATCGACTCATCATATCTCATTTCGAATACAGCAACCCGGAGTACGGCGAGATCGCAGCTGTTGAAGCGGCTGGTCTTCCACCCCCTGGCCGTACTGTTCAATAACTCATCAATCTCAGGGATATGTGCCCTGATCTGCTCCAATCTCCCTCTGAGAAAGTGCATGTCCTCCTCAGAGAGGTCAGTAATACCCTCTAAATAAAGCGAAGCCTGTTCCGGTATTCCCTCCTCTGAGTGAAAGGCGCACAAAAATACCAGCTTGAACAGATGCTCGCGTAATTTCCTTCTGCTCACTTTATACTCCCCTTATAAAATGAAAACCCCTTTATATCTTGCAGTCTGCCGAATGCAGTGAATAAAACCGTACCATCCGCGCCGGCCCCTTCCTCCGGCGCGGCGGCACAATACATCTTCTTTAATCTTCAGGCGCCGCGATATCGGCGACCTTGACATTTACCCCGATGACCTTCATCCCGGTCATGTTCTCAATAGCGGTCTTCACCTTCTCCTGGATTGCCGCCCCCACTTCCGGAATGCTGCAGCCATAGTCGAGGCAGACAGCCAGATCGACACCGATCTGTCCATCCTCTACATTCACCTTGACGCCTCTGGAGAGGGATTTGATTCCCTTTCTGGGAACCATGCTGTTGGAAATGCCGCCGGCGATACAGGCAACGCCCTTCACTTCAGTCGCCGCATAGGCGGCTATGACAGTGACCACTTCGTCAGCAATCTTCACGGTCTCCGTTCCCCCGTCGTCCTTGATGGTGTATGTTCTGACAACTTCTGCCATGTTGATTATGCTCCTCATCAGTCCTTAGAAACAGAACTGTTTTTCCCGAAGAGACCCTCGAAAGCATCCCGGGTCTCTCCGCTTTCGATCAGCCTTTTACAAAAGCCTTCACCTGCTTGCAGATGCCGGCGCCATCGAGCTCGTACTTCTTCACAAGCTCGCCGGCAGGTCCGGACTCGCCGAAGCGGTCCCTGACTCCGATGCGGTAGAGCGGGGTCGGGCACTTCTCGGACAGGCACTCTGCAACCGCGCCGCCGAGGCCGCCGATGATGCTGTGCTCTTCCGCCGTGACGACTTTGCCGGTCTTCTTCGCCGAAGCGATGATCAGCTCTTCATCCAGAGGCTTGATGGTACAGATATCAATGACTTCTGCGGAAATGCCGTCCGCAGCGAGCTGCTCCGCAGCTTCCAGTGCATAAGCGACCTCGATGCCATTTGCAACGATCGTCACGTCATTTCCTTCTCTCAAGGTCTTGCCCTTGCCGATCTCGAATTCAAAGTGCGCCGGATCAAAGAGCACCGGGCAGGCCGCGCGGCCGAAGCGGATATAGACGGGGCCCACATAGTCAAGGGCCGCCTTCACTGCCGCTCTCGCTTCCGTGTCGTCAGCGGGGCACATCACCACCATGCCGGGGATTGCGCGCATCAGTGCCAGGTCCTCGAGGCACTGGTGGGAAGCGCCGTCCTCACCGACCGTGATGCCGGCGTGAGTAGCGCCGATCTTGACATTGAGATGCGGATAGCCCACAGAATTGCGGACCTGCTCATAAGCGCGCCCTGCCGCGAACATGGCGAAGGAGCTCGCGAACGGAATCAGTCCCGTCGTGGACAGCCCCGCAGCGATGCCGATCATGTCGCTCTCCGCGATGCCTGCGT
Source organism: uncultured Lachnospiraceae bacterium (assembly GCA_902803505.1). Taxonomy (GTDB): domain Bacteria; phylum Bacillota; class Clostridia; order Lachnospirales; family Lachnospiraceae; genus Chordicoccus. The sequence continues at coordinate 9,456 of CADCQE010000368.1, forward strand.
TAAAGAATCTCTCAGGAAAAGCCTTCTTGAAGATGCCGGTCTTCGTAGCATTGGAGAGGTCAGCATCAAGGACTACGAGATTCGGATACTGCTCGCCGAACTCTGCAAGAGCCTTTCCGTAGCTCTCGCGGGTCGCAATCTTCTTCACTTCGCTCATAGTGCCTCACCGATCCTTTCCAGGTCTTCCATCGCGACCTTATATTGCTCGTCATTGGGCGCAGTGCCGTGCCAGGCGGCGTTGTTCTCCATGAAGGAGACGCCCTTGCCCTTTACGGTCTTGGCGATGATAGCCGTCGGCATGCCCTTGACCTGTCTGGCCTCCTTGAAGGCATCGGCGATCTGCTCAAAGTCATGGCCATTGATCTCAATGACATGGAAATTGAAGGCTTTAAACTTCTCAGCGATGGGATAGGGGTTGTTGACTTCTGAGATCTCACCGTCGATCTGCAGATTGTTGTTGTCCACGATTACGACAAGATTGTCAAGCTTCTTGGCACCCGCGAACATGGAAGCTTCCCAGACCTGGCCCTCTTCGAGCTCGCCGTCGCCAAGCAGCGTGTAGACGCGGAAGTCCTTCTTCTGAACCTTTGCGCCAAGCGCCATACCGCAGGCTACGGAGATGCCCTGGCCTAAAGAGCCGCTGCTCATATCGAGGCCCGGCAGATACTGCATGGAGGGATGTCCCTGCAGGCGGGAACCGGTCTTGCGGAGTGTCTTGAGTTCCTCCACAGGAAAATATCCCCGCTGGGCCATAACAGAATAGAGGCCCGGGGCCGTGTGGCCTTTGGAGAGCACGAAGCGGTCGCGATTCGGATTCGCAGGATCCTCCGGGTCAATGCTCATCTCACAGAAGTAGAGATATGTATAAATGTCAGCTGCCGAGAGAGAGCCTCCCGGATGGCCGGCCTTCGCCGCATGCACAGCGGTCACGATACCCTTTCGGACCTCGTTTGCGGTTTTTTTGAGCTCCAAAACGTCCAATTTCAATCGACCTCCTTTTTGATTTTTACTCGATAAATCTGCTCGTCGCTTCCTCACTGAGCAGGTGGTCCCGATTCCATAATACACACCTCTTTTTAGTTTACAGACTCAGAGGCTCTGTGTCAATGGGCCAGTGTGACAGCGTCGGCGGTTCACTTCTTCACCTGCACCATCTGCTTGATCGCGGCATCCAGCATAATCCGCTTCCTCGTCATCCACTGTGCGATGAGGGGCCTTGGCATGACAAAATTATCCGACATGGGATTGATCACCGCGCCCGTAAACTTCGTATTGGTGACGAAGAGCGGCCCGAGATCGTCGAAGGTCACAAGCATGCGGAAGGGCTTCTTTTCCGCAACCTCCGTCCACTTCAGCAGTTCTTCCTCGCTGGTGAAGAGAGGCATGAATTCCTGCCCTTCTTTGTTTCTTAAGGAGAAGTATACGACCTTGGCGTCTTTGGAAAAATAAGCCTTGCCGTCCTCCACCTTCTGCGGCTTCTCTGACATCCCCACGAAGGTGACAAAATTCGACTTCACGCAGATGGCATCCGCCAGCTTCTTGGAGAGGTTTTTGGTCTGTGCTTCGGTCACGCAGGTGGCGCGCCATCCGAGATATTCCTTTACTTCCTTGTTGTCCGGTATTGTCTTTGGGTTAAATTGCATGTCAATCTTCCTCCTCGCTCCAGCCCCCGAATTCCGAGAGCTTCAAATCTTTGTTGCGGTCCAGTGTCATTCCCACGCTCCACTCGTGTACGAAGAGAAGAAGCGGGTTGCCCTTGAGGTCCTGCACCATCCGCATGTCGCTGGTCCCGTCGATGTGCTCCAGATCCACTTCCAGCGGATTCTCGATCCAGCGGATGTACGCATAGGGAAGGGTCTCCATCAGGATATCCACTTTGTATTCATTCTCCAGGCGGAATTTCAGCACGTCCAGCTGCAGGACGCCGACGACGCCGACGATGATCTCCTCCATGCCTGTGTGAAGATCCTGGAAGATCTGGATGGCGCCCTCCTGGGCGATCTCCTCCACGCCCTTGGTGAACTGCTTCCGCTTCATCGTGTCTACCTGCCGGATCCTTGCAAAATGCTCCGGAGAGAAGGTCGGGATTCCCCCGTAGCACATCTGGTCGCCCGGCATGCAGACCGTGTCCCCGATGGCAAAGATCCCGGGGTCAAAGACGCCGATGATGTCCCCGGCCCAGGCCTCGGTGACGATGTGACGTTCCTCCGCCATCATCTGCTGCGGCTGGGACAGGCGCTGGGAGCGCTTCCCCTGCACGTGGAGCACCTCCATGTTGGCGTCGTAGTGCCCGGACACGATGCGCATGAAGGCGATGCGGTCCCTGTGGTTCTTGTTCATATTTGCCTGGATCTTAAAGACAAAGGCCGAGAACTCGTGCTCCGTGGGAACGATGAGTCCCTGATCCGACATGCGGGCCAGCGGCGGTGTCGTCATTTTCAAAAAGTGCTGCAAAAAGGTCTCCACGCCGAAATTGGTGAGGGCCGAACCGAAGAAGACCGGGGAGATCCGGCCGCGGCTCACCTCCTCCTGGTCAAATTCCGCGGAAGCCCCGTCCAGGAGCTCGATCTCATCTCTCAGCTTCGAGAGCTCCTCCTCCGTCACATATTCCGACAGCGCCGGGTCGTCAAGGGCGATCTCCAGAGTCTCGCCTTCCCTTGTCCCCTTCAGCGTGTCCCTGAAGAGCAGCACCTTCCCGCTCCCCCGGTCAAAGACGCCTTTGAAGCCCTTGCCGGATCCGATGGGCCAGTTGATGGGACAGCAGGGAATCCCGAGCTCATGCTCAATCTCATCGGTCAGCTCGAAGGAGTCCCGGGCGTCCCGGTCCAGCTTGTTGATAAAGGTAAAAATGGGGATGTGCCTGCGGGCACAGACCTTAAAGAGCTTTCTCGTCTGGGGCTCCACGCCCTTGGCGCCGTCGATCACCATCACGGCCGAGTCCGCAGCCATGAGGGTGCGGTAGGTATCCTCGGAGAAATCCTGATGGCCCGGCGTGTCCAGGATGTTGATGCAGAATCCCCCGTAGTGAAACTGGAGCACCGAGGAAGTGACCGAGATACCTCTCTGCTTCTCGATCTCCATCCAGTCCGAGACGGCGTGGCGCGCCGTGGCCTTGCCCTTCACGGAGCCGGCCAGGTTGATCGCGCCGCCGTAGAGAAGGAATTTTTCTGTCAGCGTCGTCTTGCCCGCGTCCGGGTGCGAGATGATGGCGAAGGTCCTGCGGATGTTGATCTCCTTCTCCAGTTCCTTTTGAATCTTATCTGTCATAGATCTACTTCCTCCAATCGGACTGTGAGGGGACGCGCTGCGTGAACCCCTGCGCAGTAGGCCGGGTCGATGTCGAGAAATTGAAACCACCCGTCAAAGGGAATCGTCTTGAGCTCACGGTAGAGCCCGTCGCCGGTCCATTTGATGTAGGCCTCCTTTCGGACCCACAGGCGGAAGAAATAATCCGCCTTGTCCCCGCTCTCGTTGTAGGCCCTGAGCTCATCAGGCGAGCAGACGTGCTTCGCAAGGCTGTCGAGCTCCCGGTCCTCGATCTCCTGCACGTCTGCGCCGACCGCTTCGTGGGCGAGCGCCACGAGGACATAGCGCCCCGAGTGGCTGATATTGAACTCGATCTCCGGATGCTTCAGGAGATAGGGCTTGCCCCTCTCCCGAGTCCCAATCTCCAGAGGGTCCTCCGAGATCCCGAAATGTGTATTCAGCGCATAAGCCAGAAGTTCACGTCCCTTCCGGCTTATGTCCTTTGGCTTATATTTTCTTTCCTCATCCAGACAGCAGAAGGCGGCCAGCACCTCCCCGGGCTGTACTCTCTTATCCAAGTTCGTTCTCCAGCTTCGCGATGGCCGCGCGGATGCGGGCGAGGGATTCCTCTTTCCCGAGTATCTCCAGCAGCTGAGTGGCTCCTCCCGGTGTCGTCTCCTTACCCGAGACCGCCGTGCGGATGGGCCACATGATCTGACCGTTCTTCCATCCCTTCTCAGCCGCGAAGCCCTTGAGGGCCTCGAAGAGGCTGTCGTTACTGAAGTCCGCAAGCTCCTCAAGGAAGGGCAGGGTCTCCCGCAGGACTTCCAGGGAGAGCTCCGGTGTGGTCTTCATCTTCTTATGGGCATACATGGAAATGTCGTAATCCGGCACTTCCGCAAAGAACCCAAGGAGCTCACTGATATCCATAAAGGTCTCGATGCGGGACTGCGCCAGTTCCGCAAGGACGCGGTAATCCGCCTTGTCCCCGGGAACCGCTTCCTTAAGATACGGCAGAGCTGCCTCGAAGAAGGCATCCGGATCCATCTTCCTGATATATTCTCCGTTCATCCAGCGGAGCTTTCCGATGTCGAAGACCGCAGGGGATTTGTTGATCTTGGTATAGTCGAACTTGCGGATGAGCTCGTCGAGGCTCATGATCTCCTCGTTGTCCACAGGGTTCCAGCCAAGGAGCGCTGTGTAATTCACGATGGCCTCCGGCAGAAAGCCCAGCTCCATAAGGTCCTCGAAGGAGGAGTGGCCGGATCTCTTCGAGAGCTTGGCGTGCTTCTCATCCGTGATCAGGGGGCAGTGGACGTAGACCGGCACCTCCCAGCCAAAGGCGTCGTAGATGCGGTTGTACTTCGGGGAGGAGGATAAATATTCATTCCCGCGGACCACGTGGGTGATGCCCATCAGGTGGTCGTCCACCACATTTGCAAAGTTATAGGTGGGGAAGCCGTCAGACTTGATCAGGATCATGTCGTCGAGCTCAGCATTTTCCACAGTGATCTCCCCGTAGATCTCGTCGTGGAATGTTGTCGTGCCTTCCCTCGGCACGTTGAGCCGGATGACATAAGGCTCCCCGGCCGCAAGCTTCGCCTCGATCTCCTCCTTCGGGAGACTCAGGCAGTGCTTGTCATAGAAGGAATAGCCGTCCGCTGTCTTCAGGGATTCCAGGCGCTCTTTGGTGCAGAAGCAGTAATAGGCGTCGCCCTGCTCCACAAGCTGCTTCGCATACTTCATGTAGATGCCGGCTTTGCAGCGCTCGGACTGCACATAAGGGCCCACGCCCCCGTCCTTGTCCGGACCCTCGTCGCAGACGATGCCCGCATAAGCGAGAGTTCTGTTGATGATATCCACAGCCCCCTCTACCTGCCGCTCCTGGTCTGTGTCCTCGATGCGCAGCATAAAGCAGCCGCCCTCATGCCTGGCGATCAGGTAGGAATAGAGTGCGGTGCGGAGGTTCCCGACGTGCATGCGGCCCGTCGGTGAAGGTGCAAATCTTGTCTTAACCATAGTCATTTGTACACATTCGGCAGTACGTCGCGCGCCTTGCCGTGATAGACCAGATCCGCGACGGAGTCCGAATAATTCTCCTCTTCATTGATCAGTATGATTCTGTTTCCGCCAAAGTATTTCACGGCGTTCCTCGCCAGTGTGGACCGCAGCGTGCAGCCCAGGATCAGGAGGGTGTCCGCCCGGGAGACTTCGTTGGCCGCTCCCGTGATCCGCTCGTTGGGGATCATCTCCCCGTCGAGGACGATCTGAGGCCGCACAACGGCTCCGCA
>CADCQE010000369.1 GCA_902803505.1 uncultured Lachnospiraceae bacterium
ACGCCGAGTGGGAGGAGTTTTCTGCCTTCCGCGCAGAGAATGCCTTCTGGCTGGAGGATTACGCCCTTTTCATGGCCCTGAAGGATGCGAGGGGAGGCGTGGACTTCGAGAGCTGGGAAGAAGAGCTCAGGGATCATCAGAAGGATGCACTGGAGAAAGCTTCCGCTTCGCTCAGGGATGAGATCGGGTTCTATGAATTCCTGCAATATGAGTTTCTGAAACAGTGGAAGGCGCTAAGGGCCTACGCCAGGGAACAGGGAATTCAGATCATCGGGGATATTCCCGTCTATGTCTCTCATGACAGCGCGGATTTTTGGGCTCATCGCGACCTGTTCCTGCTGGATGAGAGGGGACGGGTGCGCATGGTGGCGGGTGTTCCGCCGGATGGCTTCTCTGCCGACGGGCAGGTCTGGGGCAATCCGCTCTATGACTGGCCGAAGCACAAAGAGAAGGGGTACGACTGGTGGCTGCGCCGGATTGGAAAATGCCTGGAGCTGTACGACGTCATCCGCATTGACCATTTCCGCGGCTTTGACGAATACTTTGCGGTTCCTGCCGGGGATACGAGCGCCAGGAACGGGCATTGGGAACAGGGGCCCGGTCTCTCCCTCTTCGAGGCGATCCGCGGGCGCTATGGCGACGTGCCCATCATTGCGGAGGATCTGGGCTATGTGACGGAAACGGTCCGGAAGCTTGTGAGGGACACGGGATTCCCGAACATGAAGGTACTGGAATTCGCATTTGACTCCAGAGATTCCACGGGAGCGGCGGAGTACCTGCCCTTCCGCTATCAGACGAACTGTGTGGTCTACACGGGCACTCATGACAACGAAACGGTCCTGGGGTGGATCGACAACATTTTGCCGGAGGAGCTTCAGCAGGTGAAGGATTACCTCGACGTGCGGACCGGGGATCCGACGGAGTTCGTGGACAAGATGATTCTTATGGCCCACAGCTCTGTCGCGGATACGAGCATTATTCCGATGCAGGACTACCTCCGCCTGGACAATTCCGCGAGGATCAATCATCCTTCCACACAGGGATGCAATTGGAAATGGCGCATGCGGAGAGAGGATTTCTCCCCCGCGCTCATCGAGAGAATACGAAGACAGATGCAGCTCTTTGGACGAGAGAGGACATAAGCAGCTTTAGCTGCGACATACGTGCGAAGCACGGATGGTCTGTGGCCTGTAGCGGGTGGGGCCGTGAATAGTAACCTGTAAGAGGAGTGAAGTTATGGAACACAAAGCAAGAGGGACGTTTATCGCCCTGGAAGGAATTGACGGAAGCGGCAAAGGCACACAGATCAAGAAGCTCAAGAAGCGGCTGGAGAAGGAGCATTATCCTGTCTACCGGACGGCCGAGCCGAATGACTCCCCCTTTGGGGACCTGATTCACCAGATCATGATCGGCAGGATCCACACCACGAATGATGTCATTGCAGCTCTCTTCGTCGCGGACCGCCTGGACCACATCCAGAATGATACCAACGGTATCCTGAAATTCCTGAACCAGGGAATCAATGTGCTCTCTGACCGCTATTATTTTTCTTCTTATGCCTATCAGAGCGTGGATCTGCCGATGGACTGGATCATAGAAGCGAATTCCCTCGCGGCGAAGCTCCTTCGCCCGGACCTCACGATCTTTATCGACGTGGATCCCCAGATCACGATGGACAGGATTGAGAAGAACCGCCTGACGAGGGAGCTCTTCGAGAAGACCGACCGTCTGTCGAAGACCCGGGAGCGCTACTTTGAAGCATTTGACAAGATGAAGGATGTGGAGAAGATCCTGATCGTCGACGGCAGCCGCGAGCCGGATGAGATCGCGGATGAGATCTGGGAGAAGACGAAAGACTTGTATGTCCGCTGAGAAGAAGAGCGGGTCATTGAGAACCGTCCCCCTGACCCACGAAAATGCTCGCCTGTCACTCTGGATCGTGATATACTGACATCATAATTCTTAATCGTTTTCTACGCATTTGAAAAGGAGCTGCTTCAGGATGAAAGTAAGATCTTCGATATGGGCGCTGCTGTGCGTCTGTCTGTTCTTCTTCTCTTCTTTGGCCTTTGCGGAGGAGAGCACAGAGACCGCGGCCCTTCAGGAGAGCGCGGGAGGCGGCGAGGCGTTCATCAGCAGCCGGGGAGAAGCGGCCAGGCTGGATTTCACGAAGCTGAGTGACGGCATAGTGACAGCCCTCTACAGCGGAGATGCTCCTTCTGCTTCGGTGCAGGTGATCTTTCCGGACGGACAGGTGACACCCTATGCCCTGGTGCCGGGCGAAGCTTCTGTCCTCGCCCTTGGGGGCGGATCGGGCTCCTACCGCATCAACGTACTGGAGAAAGCGGAGAGCGAGCAGTTCGCTGTCATTCTTTCTCATGCGTTTAAGTGGTTTCCGGAGAATGAACTCTCCCCATTTCTGCAGCCGAATGCTTATGTGCATTACCACGAGGGAAGTGAGTGCGCAGAAGTGGCCCGGGGCCTTTTTGACGCCGTGCAGGGCGATGCTCCTGCATTTGTGGATGCTGTCTATCATTATGTGATCAGCAATATTGCCTATGATGAGGATCTGGCGGGGGGCGTCCCTTCCGGCTATGTCCCGGATCCGGACGCCGTGATTGAGAGAGGCAGAGGGATCTGCCTGGACTACGCGGCCCTTATGACCGCAATGCTGCGCAGCTGCGGCCTGCCGGCCAGGATGATCGCGGGCAATTTCGATGCCTACTACCACACCTGGGTGAGTGTCTCGGAGAAGATCCCGTCCGACGGCAGGATCAGCTCGGCGTCCTGGAAGACATATGATCCCACTCTCGGGGCTTCGAACAGCTCTTCAGAGGTGAGAAAGCGCTTAAACAGCGGGAAAGACTATATTGCGAAGTACGTGTATTGAGCATGGAGGTGAAAGCACATGTCTGATGGAATCACGAACGCTCCGGAGAACATGGAGAAGAATGTGCCGGCAAAAGCAAAGGGACGCCAGCTGACAGCGCCTGAGCTGTCGGCTTTCTGCGGCCAGATGGCCCTGGTCCTCAAATCCGGTATCTCTGCCTATGAAGGTGTGACCATCATGCGGGACGACGCTGAGACTGAGGAGGACCGGAAGCTTCTCGATCAGGTCGCCCAGGAAATGGAGATGACGGGCAGCTTCGCGGAGTCCCTGAGGAGCACCGGCATCTACCCCGCGTATCTCCTCAATATGGTGGAGATCGGCGAGCGCACCGGCAATCTGGACAATGTCATGCACTCTCTTGAGGAGCATTACGAGCGGGAGGAGGCCATCCGCAGGAGTACGCAGAACGCCGTGCTCTATCCGCTGATCCTGTCTGCGATGATGATCGCCGTGATCATCGTCCTCCTTGTCCGCGTCATGCCGGTCTTTAACGATGTGTTCCGCGGACTGGGTGCGGAGATGACGGGGCTTCCCGCATTTCTCATGAATGTCGGATCCGTGCTCAGGACCTATGCCGTGGTCATCATGATTGTCATCTTTGCGATCATGCTCATCATCTTCCTTCTGTACCGCACGAACCGCGGCCGGGAGACCTTCCGCAGGTTCGGACGGAGATTTAAATCCATCCGCAATTCCGATCACGCCATTGCCGCGTGCCGCTTTGCCAGTGCGATGTCCATGACGCTCGCTGCCGGGCTCACACCCGAAGAGAGTGTGGAGCTGGCGGCCCGCCTCAATGAAGATCCGGATTTCGGACAGAAGCTGAAGGCCTGTGAGAAGGACCTCTCTGAGGGAAAGAGCTTCTCATCGACTCTCTATGACAACCAGATCTTTTCCGGCATCTACGCCAGGATGGTCTCCATCGGCGCCAAGACCGGATCGATTGATCAGGTGATGGGCCAGGTGGCGGATATGTATCAGGAGGAGATTGACACAAGGCTCAATAACCGTCTCGCGACCCTTGAACCTGTGCTGGTAATTGTGATGTCAGTGGCCATCGGAGCGATCCTGCTCTCCGTGATGTTCCCGCTGCTCGGCATCATGAGCTCGATCTGATGAGGTGTGTCTATGGCGCGATTCAGTAAGAGTAAAAAGAAGAGCCCGCTTCACGGCCTGGGAACTTCGCTGCTGTTCTTCGCTGTGCTCCTCCTTGTCTTTCTGATCGGGATATCTTCGGTCAGCAAAGGAACGGCGAAGCGCCAGAAGGAGGCCCTGGAGAGTGCTCTGACACGCTGTATTACAGAGTGCTATGCGGAGGAGGGCCATTACCCCGAGAGCATTTATTACCTGCAGGAGAACTACGGCCTGCGCTTCAATGAAGACCGCTTTTATGTGGATTACCGGGTGAGCGGGGCCAATGTCCGCCCCGAGTTCACTGTGATTGCGAGAGAGGAGGATGCGTGATGCTGCACAGCTCGACGAACCGGAAGCATAGCATCGATTTCCTGTTCCCCATCATCCTCTTTCTGGTCTTTGCGATCGCCGCGATCTCGGTGATTCTGTTCGCGGCGAGGGTCTACCAGAGGGAAGTGGACAGTGCCCGGAAGAATTACAACACCCGCATTTCTCTGGAATACCTGACGGAGAAGGTACACCGCTCGGACTCCATGGGAGCCGTCAAGGTGGGGAGCTTCGGCGGGAGTGACGCCCTGATTCTCGAAGATATCACAAGTGATGGGCAGGCCCGCTATGTCACTTATATCTATTGCCTGGATGGTGCCCTGCGGGAGCTGTACGCCGGCCTGAATGAGGATGTGGATCCCTCTGCGGGGACTTCGATCATTCCGCTTGAGGCATTTCGCGCCGAGCAGGCAGGGGAGCACCTGCTGAGACTTAGCTGTACCGATGCAGACGGCCTGACCCAGTCCACGCTGGTGGCCGTCAGAAGCGGAAAGTGAGGTGAGGGGATGGCAAGGAAGAATCGAACTGCGAGAAACCGGATCTCCTCCTCCAACCTCTTTCTGATGGAGCTGATCGTGGCCCTGCTCATATTTTCTGTCTCGAGCGCGGCCTGCGTATCCATTTTCATGAAAGCACATCAGATGAGTGAGCGGGCCTCCGCACTCGGTGTGGCGACGGACCAGGTCTCGGGCGCCGCTGAGCTGATCCGGGGATGCGGGTCGATCGGGGAGATTGAGGAGACATTCCGTGAGGAATACCCGGAGATGACCTGGGGGGAGAGCTCTGCGGAAGGAACCACGTATATCAGCTTGCTCAGTTTCCTCGACAAGGGCGGCATTTCCTGCAAAGAAGAAGACGCTAAGACGCTGCTCTCCCTTGAGGGGGCATTGGAAGGCTCCATGCTGAAGGGATCCCTGGTGGTGAGAAAGACGGACGGGAAGGGGAACCTGACCGGTGAGGTCATCTGTGAACTGCCCTTCTCGCATTATATTGCGGATATTCATACCGCCTCAGACGTCAGCGGAACGGAGGGTTGAGAATATGAAGAAGAAGCAGGAAGTGCGCCCTCATACCTTTGGACTGTCGCTGCTCCTTGTGGTATTTCTTGTGCTGTGCCTTATGACCTTTGCGGCGATCTCCATCGCCGAGGCGAGAAATGACCTGACGGGTTCCCGGAAGAAATTCGATAAGACGGCCGCGTACAATGCCGCCGTGGATATTGCGGAGCTGGCGATTGCCGATTATACTGAGTCTGCGGCGATCAACCCGGAGCGGGCGGAGAAGGTCATTGATTATTCCGTTTCGATTGATGAGACGGATCAGCTGAACATCCGGCTTGTGCTCGATGAGGAGGCGGAAGCGGATCATCCCCGCTATCAGGTCAAGCGGTGGCAGGTCGTCTCCAATGTGGAGTGGGAAGCGAACGATACGCTTGAGGTGCTGCCCGGCGGTGAACTCGGATGGTAAGGAGGAGTGATGGATTATGACAACAATCCTTGATATTCTGGAGAAAGCAGTTGCGGAAGGCGCGTCTGACGTGTTTATCGTGACAGGACTGAGCCTGTCTTACCGGAAGAACGGTGTGATCGTCCTGAAAGAGGGGGAGAAGCTGATGCCTCCCGACACGGAGAAGCTTGTGCAGGAGATCTACGAGCTTGCGGACAACCGCAATATCTCACGGGTGATGGAGACCGGCGATGACGATTTCTCATTTGCAGTGCCGAAGCTCTCCCGTTTCCGCGTGAGCGCTTACAAGCAGAGAGGCACGCTCTCTGCGGTTATTCGTGTCATTACGTTCAAGATGCCTGACCCGAATGAACTCGGCATACCCCAGACGATCATCAACTTTGGACAGCTCTCCAAGGGAATGGTGCTTGTGACGGGCTCCGCGGGCTCCGGAAAGTCCACGACCCTCGCCTGCATGATCGACTCCATCAACCGCACCCGCAGCACTCATATCATTACGCTGGAGGATCCCATCGAGTACCTGCACCGGCACAATAAGAGCATTGTGAGCCAGAGAGAGATCGATGTGGATACCGAGAGCTATGTCACGGCTCTCCGTGCGGCTCTCAGACAGAGCCCGGACGTGATTCTCCTGGGCGAGATGCGCGACTATGAGACGATCTCAGTGGCCATGACTGCAGCGGAGACCGGGCACCTGCTCTTCTCCACTCTGCACACCATCGGGGCCGCCAATACCATAAACCGCATTATGGACGTCTTCCCGGCGGAGCAGCAGCACCAGATCGCGGTGCAGCTCGCCACCGTGCTGGACGCCGTTGTCTCCCAGCAGCTTGTTCCTACCGTAGACGGGCAAGTGGTCCCGGCCTTTGAGATCATGGTGATGACCCCCGCGATCCGCAATATGATCCGCGAGAACAAGGTCTATCAGATCGACGGGTTTATTCATTCCTCAGGGTCAAGCATGGTGGCGATGGATACTTCGCTGCAGAGGCTGTATAAGGAAGGCCGGATTACGAAGGAGACTGCGATTGAGTTCGCTTCGAATCCGGATATGCTTTCTAAGAGACTGATGTGACAGCCTCTTACCTCACGGCACCTTGATCACGGGCGTCCAATACTCGCGATTATAAAGATCCCGGAAGCGGTACGCAATTTCAATACCGCCCTGTCCATAGAACTCTGCATTTCCAACTTCAATATTATCTGTTACGGTAATCGCTTCTCCGAACTTATACGAATCGATGTATTCTCCCTCGTAGGTGTAGTAGTCTGCGACGGGTTGGATCGTGTCTCCGTTCTCAAGCTCGACGATGCTCTTGGACACAGTGTCCGTCTCGCCGTTCTTGTAGACCGTCCGGGCACCGGCGATGTAGCCGGAGGGATGCGCATTGTCGAAGTTGATGATGAGCTCGCTCCGCTCTCCGTTCAGGAGGCAGGGGACGCGGCCTGAGATGATATAATTCTCTCCGTCGTCCTCTGTATTCTCATGGTAGTAAGGCACTACGACGTTGTTGATGGAGAGCCAGACCTTCTCCGTGTTGGCGACAAGCCGGCCGTTGTTGTCAAAGCTGTAGATGTTGTCAAGCCCGAGGTCGATGAATCCGCCTCCGTCGTCGTAGAAGAGGTTGAGGTCGAGACCTGAGACGTTCTTCCACTGCTCCTCGCTGAGCTTCATGCGGAAGGTGCCGTCCTGTGCATCTTCCCAGACCAGGTTCGACGCATCAAAATGATTGTTCATGATGTAGTCCACCGTCTGTTCCGTGCTCATGGAGCGGCCAAGGAAGAAGCCGGGAATCGAACTGTCGAGGCCGGAGGAGCTGAGCTCGCCGCCGAAGAGGGAGCCAAGCAGCTGCGTAAGTGCGTCCGTCTCATAGTTTGCAGCGGGTATGCTCGGAGTGTAGCTGCTGCCGAGGAGGGATCCGAGAAGGGATCCGGAGCTGCCCGCGGCGCACTGCCCGGCCGTCTCGAGGGAGGCAAATTCCTTGATGCACTGCGCGTAGCTCGCATCCATTCCGATCTGGCTGTAAGTATTTACTGCGGAGTCCACCTTCGCAGTGCTCTGATACGGGAAATAAATGGAGACACCCGAGGCCTTCGAGATGTTGTTGCAGGTGTTGTACTTGATGGCGGAGCGGAGCACCTCTGCCAGTTCGCGGCCTTCTTCATTTCCGAGATTCTCACACAGATCGATGAGGTCGACTTGGTCGATGCGGTTGCTGGAGGCAAATTCCCTTGTGTGGTTGCGGGCAGTGGAGACCTGCCGGTAATTGTTGTTCGAGATCAGCGAGCTGATGGACTTGGAGAAGTCAGTGAGCTTATTCGGCACGGTGTACGTGAACTCTGCGAGGTCAATCACGGAGAGCGTTGTCTGCTGGCCGGGACATCTCTTTGCGCAGACCTTCACGAAGTCGTCCGCGATCTGCCTGCCGACCTCCACGGTGGGCATGCTGGTGTTGGAGGCGAAGCGGGTCAGCCAGTCCGTGTAGTACCAGCCCACACCGGGTTCTGTCTCCTCGGAGGCAATCATGTAGTCGCAGTAGCTGTTCAGCATCAGGGCATTTTCCGCCGTGGCCATGAGGCAGGCATCGAAGCCGATGAAGTCAAAGACGACGCCGGCGGCCTTCAGGGCCATGTTGATGCCGGCAAGGCTCATGGAACCGGAGCGCTTATTCTTCTCGTCATAACCGTAGCCGCTCACGGAACCGCCGCCGTGATCCCAGAAGATCAGCTCATTGCGGTTCGCCGGATAATTCGTTCCACACCACTTGATGAAGGATGCGAGCGTGGAGGGATCCGTCATGGATCCGCTGCCTGCGTTGTCCACCAGGCAGGTGAGGCGGCCGTTCCTGACCTGGAAGATCTGGTTGCGCTCACTGCTGACGACATTGTTCTTCCACCTGGAGCAGCCGCCTGTGTAGACGATCAGGTTGATGTTGCCCAGGTCTGCATTTGCCATCTCCTGGAGGTCGGAGGTTCCCATGCCGCTCCGCGACTCAAGATCCGTGCCGCACATATAGACCATGACGGTCACGGTGTCTTTCCCTCCGCCTAGAATCCTGGTCCACTTTTCCCGGGATCCGATTACTGCAGCGTTATCAATGGTGAGATCCTCAGCTGCATCTGTCGCTACAGTCTCGCCGCCTGTCTCCACAGTGACTTCATCCACGGTGCCGGCCGTGGAGTAAGTGTAGGGATCGCCGCCGAAGAGGCTGTTGACATAGGACTGCTGCTCGGCGCTGTTTCCCTGGCCTCCGGCCTGGGAATTGCCTGCATTAACGTTAGCGGAGCCTCCGTGTGAGGTGCCGTTGCTGCCCCCGTAGAGAGCGCCAGTGCTGCCATTGGTCCCGTTGTTCGCGGAATGTCCGGTTCCGTAGGTATGGGCTGTGTTCGGGGCAGCGCTTCCGCCAAAGAGACCGGACAGACTGCCGCCGCCCCCGATGAGAATGATGACAGCGACGATGATTACTATGAGCGGGCTCATGCCGCCGCCTCTGCGGCCGCCCCCGCCAGGGTATGCGCCGCCCGGATATGCGCCGCGGCCGCTATTCCCGAACCCTTGCGTGCCTGGCCCCGACTTCGGTCCGGTGGAAGAACCCCGGCCGGCGTGGCCGGAGGAAGAACCGACGGGTCCTGTGCCGAGACCGCTGCCGTGCCTCTCCATCTTCTTTGCCGTGCCTGTTACCTGCCTCTCCCGGCTTCTCGGTCTGTTTGTCTCCATGGGGTTATCGTCCTCCTGCTGTCTTCGGTTATTTCTCAGCTTCATCAGAATTCTGTTCACTGATCACAGCTAATTTATTGTATATATCTTATCATAAGCGCAGACAAAAACGTAGATTGAATTATGATTTCGATGCAGTTTATGCTGAGGTGGGGACGGTTCTTTTTGTGGCATA
>CADCQE010000370.1 GCA_902803505.1 uncultured Lachnospiraceae bacterium
ATTGCCGAAGGCAATTGCTTAGATTAACTGCATATAGGGAAAAGCGAAAGCTTCTGCGCAGCAGATAATTTCGTTAACGACTATAATAACCTGAAAGGTTTGTCTGATAGTGTCTCTAATGATACTTATGTCTCAGAATACGGATAAGCCCGGTTCTTTCTCTCTGATCCGTCCTTCTATAGCCACTTTTATAGTTACTCTTCGCGGTCCCTCCCTCTACAGGCATCAGGATCGCTGTGCAGCAAAAATCATCGCTTGTTCAGGATGATTAAAGCACAGAATGTCATTAAATCTATTGTATCATTCGATCTGGTGAAACACCATTTGTTTTTTCGTTACTATTTTCGGCACATCCACCCTGTTATCCTTTCAGGTCACAAAAGAACCATCCTTCTGACCCAATATCATAATGATTTCGTTCTGCAGCTCATCCTCCGGATGAAACGAATACTCCATGTGTTCCGCCATTCCCTTCAGAATCGTCGCGGAAAGATGGTCTTCCTGTGCCGTAACATCTGTCTTCTCTCCCCTATAGCGGACAGTAAAAACAGCCTTCTCCTCTTTCGGAGAATACTCAATGCACACCCGGATGTCCGGTTTTTCAAAGCTGGGAATCAACAGCTGCTGCACCATCTCTTCAAACGCCAGCTGCAGGTGTGTATCCATGCGCCGGGAGATCTGGTTTTTATCACAGTACTCGATGATTTCAGCCAGTGCGCCCGGGAAATCAAAGTTCTTATCATGAATCTGAAACTCCAGCACCTTCAGCCCGTGGATAAACCGGCGTGTCTTCTCTCTGCGGGGGTCGTCAAAAATCTGTTCCGGTGTGCCCTCTTCATATATGACGCCCTCATCGATATAAAACACGCGGTTGCAGATCGCTCTTGCAAAATTCATCTCATGGGTTACGATCAGCATGGTCTTTCCCGTAGCCGCGAGCTTTCGAATGACAGCCTGTACCTCGCCCACCATATTCGGGTCAAGCGCGCTGGTGGGTTCGTCCAGCAGCATTGTATCCGGATCCATGGCCAGCGTTCTCGCTATGGCCGCCCTCTGCTTCTGGCCGCCGGACAATTCATCCGGATAATTCATTGCTTTTTCGGACAGACCGACGAGCCTGAGAAGAGACATGCTTTTATCATATGCTTCCTGCCGGCTCCGTTTCAGGAGGTCCACTTGGGCAAGCATGACGTTTTCGATCACTCTCAAATGGCCGAATAGCTGAAAATCCTGAAAAACCATTCCGATTCTCTGTCGGATCTTCCCCAGATCGCACCCTGGCTCCGTCACATCCACCCCGTCAATCAGCACCTGCCCCGACGTAGGCTTTTCCAACATGTTGATGCACCTAAGCAGCGTGGATTTCCCGGTTCCGGAAGGACCGATCACAGAGATGATATCTCCTTCGCGAATCAAGGCATTTACATCCTCAAGAGGGGTCGTATCATCAAATTCTTTCCGAAGATGCCTTAACTCAATCATGGATCTCCACCCCCTTCAGAAGCAGTCCGTTCCTGCGGTTTCTTACATCCAGGAAGCGGCCAAGCCGCCGCACGATAAAGGTCAGAATCCCTGCCAGTACAAAATAGATGACCGCGACACTGATCAGCGGGAAAAATGCCTCATAGGTCCGGCTACGGATAATGTCGCCCATTTTCGTAAGATCCTGTACGGCGATATATCCGACAATCGAGGTCGCCTTGATCAGTGCGGTAACCTGCCCAATATAGTTCGGCAGAATATGCGGCACTGTCTGCGGAAGCACAATGCGGAAGAAAGCCTTGCGGTCGGAATACCCGAGCGCAGATGCGGCCTGTAGTTGCCCCTCACCTACCGCCCCGACACCGGTCTTCAGCATCATAATCACCGAGGCACCGAAGATAAGTGTAAAACCGATCACCGACACCCAGGTCCCGGAGATCTGTACCTTTCCGAAAATGATATAGTAGAGGATCATCAGGAACACGACGACCGGCATCCCCTGAACCAACCACACGCAGAAACGGGTGAGTGTATTCATGAACCGGTTTCCTGCCCTTATGGACAGATAAATGACAAAGCCCAGCAAGGTTCCAAAGATAAGGGACAGCAGCGTAATGAGAAGCGTAGTGCCGCTGCCCTGCAGCAGTAGCTTCCAGCGCTTCTCCCGGATAAAGGTTTTCTCAAAGCTTTCAGCGACCTGCCGGAAAAATGCGGACACGGCAGAAGCAATGCCGGTCCCGGATGCCGTGTCCTCTGCGCGCAGGACAGCCATCTGGTACCCGCCGGTATAATAGGGGTCAGAGAAATTCACGCTTTGTTTCCGCTCCTCGGTGATGGCGATTCCGGAGAGGGCAAAATCATACTTTCCTGTCTGCACGGCTGCCAGCATGCCGTCAAAGGACATGGAGCTGATATCCAGGCCGTAGCCGTATGCCTCACAGAAACGGGCGCACATGTCCACCTCAATTCCGACAAGCTCTTCCCCGCGGTAATAATTCATCGGCGGATAGGTGCCTTCTGTTGTAACCTTAAGGACACCATTCGTCGCCGGAAACGATTGGTAATCCGGAAGGGTCTGCTCTTCTTCAGGCCCTTCGATCCACTTGTCGACCATCGCATCCAGTTCGCCGCTCTCCTTCGCTTGCGCGATCCACTCGTTCAGCTCTGTGCGGAGCTTATCCCCCTTTTCGTTCTTCGGCAGAACAACGCCGCAGTCAAAACTGGTCATTTTTTCATCCATGATGAAAAGAGCAGGATCCTCAGCAGCCATCATTCTCAATACCAGCCCGTCGCCCGGAAAGCCGTCGATCTTATTCGCCTTCAAAGCGGCAGACATATCCGGGAAGGTGGAGAAATAGCTGATCTGCGCGTTGGGCAGGCGCTCGCTGATCACGTCGGCCGCGGTCGTCCCGGTCTGGACGCCGATCTGTTTCCCGTCCAGCGCATCGAGGGAGTCATACACTCCCCTCGCCTGCCCGCTCTTCCCGTCATCTCTTACCATGGCGGTGATTTCCACTTCAAAGACCGGATCGGAGAAGTCTATGGATTCCTCGTGTTCTTTTGTATAATAAAGATTCGACATGATGCAGTCTGCATCTCCCCCCTGCGCGGCTGACAACAGACCGTCCCAGTCATAGACCTTGAGTTGAAGGCTCATACCAAGCCAGGCAGCAAAGCGTCTGGCCAGTTCAATATCGTATCCTGCCAGCTCATTCCCGATATAGTAGGTATAAGGCATGGCAGTCCCGGTCGTTGCCACGCGAAGGGTTCCCTCGGGATTCTCCGGCTCCGGAATGTCCGGCATGGTGTCATCCCTCTCAAGCACCCAGCGCTTATACATATCGTCCAGAGTCCCGTCATCCCGAAGCTCCTGCAGAAAGGTATTGATCTTATCCTTCAGATCCGCAATCGGTGTGATTCCCGATATAGCGACGGCTACCGTGTCCTTGCAGTAGGTCTCATCAAGAAGCCGCACGCCGCTCACAACATTCTCCATGGCAAGCTCCCTCTCGACCCTTGCATGGATGCATGCGTCAACCTTGCCGTTCACAAGCTCAGAATACGCCGGAAAAATATCTGTATAGCTGTTGATCGCTGCGTTTTGAAAATCCTTCCTGACGAGTTCTTCTTCCGGTGTGCTGGTGGATACCGCTATGGTACGGCCCTTTTCATTTAACTGGGCGAAGGAGGCAATCGAGGCAGCGCGGCTTTGTGAACAGCCGGACAGCATCGCGCAGGCCAGAAGCATCACAAGCGTACATACGATCAGTTTTTTTCTCAAAGGATCTGTCTGTTTTGTCATATCCAGATCTCCATCCGTCATCATTCAAAGTCAGGAATTCCTTATCCATGGCAAAGGGTTCATTGTGCCTTACTATTCACGGCCCCTCCCGCTACAGGAACAGACCATCCGTGCTTCGCACGTATGTCGCAGCGAAAGCTGCTAGGGCAGCAACGAGAAAAAACATCGGTTCGCAGCCGATGTCTTTCAAGAAGAAAATGAGATTTGGCTTAGCGCAGATATTCACTGTCAGTCATTTTGAAAGGAGCCTCACTCTTCTTCGCCCTCGTCTTCCTCTTCTTCAGGCAGGGTTTTGACCTCTGAGTAGAAGTTCACCACCACTGAAGTGATGAGGGCGACCACAACGATACCATATGCGCCCAGGATCACAGTCATGATTCTCCCCAAAGTAGACGTGGCAGAATAGTCCCCAAATCCTATGGTAGTCACAACGGCAAAGCAATACCAAAGAGCATCCCGGAAGGAAGTGATGTTGTCCGTCTCCACAACAGGGAAAATAAAGGAGAACGCGGCCACAAACAGCAGCAGACCTGATAACACGTCTGCCGCATAGGTCTTTCGAATCACCTTTGTCATAATCTTCATATCCACTCCGGAGAATGACAGGCTCACGATATGCCCCAGGTCCAGGGCCAGCATAAACAGTGCAACGGCATCAATCGCTCCCCAGATCGCAACAGCAATGATCAGAATGATACATGAGACGTTAAAGAAAATGTTGCGGTATGTGCGCTTTTTGCTGATCGACACGACCCTCCCCATGACCAACATACCCGCAAACAGTACTGTGATGATAGGAAAGCAGATATCCGCAGACGGAGTTACGAAGATCAGGATAACAGACACCAGATAAATTCCTGCCTGTACCAACTGCCATTTGTAGCTCGTGGAATTATTTTTATTACGCAGAGCCTGAAAGACACAGGAGAACAAGAAGGCACTAAAAAACCCGGCGCAATAGAGACGGTTAATTAATTCGCTGTCGGATCCGGTAAACAGTCCATAGAATGCGAGCGGAAGAACTAATATAGAAAATATGCTGTCCAGAGCTTTATAGATTGCATCCAAAGTCTGTTTACTTAGTTTTTTCTTTTTCATCATTCATCACCACTTCTTGATCAAAGCTTTAGAAGTTACTATTCACGGCCCCTCCCGCTACAGGCCACAGGCCTTATCTGCAATCAGAACCTGCCTCATTCATGCAAGCAGGATGAGCAAGAGCCTGACTGCAGATTGGCCGTGAATAGTAACTTTTAGAACATTATACTTCACTGAGGATCTCGACGCAATCAAACCGCAAGGACTCCTGCATATTCATACCCTGCTTCCTCTATTGCCGCCTTTATCACCGCCTCATCAACAGGTTTTGAATTCGTGATCGTAACGAGATTCTCCTCATGAGATGCCGTTGCTTCTTCAATCCCGTCGATTGCTTCAAGGACTTTTTTCACACGGGCCTCACAATGCGGACACATCATGCCATTTACTGTAAGCTTCATTTCATTGACCTCCTTTTTCCCTTTCCTGTCAAGTGTCAATTCTCTTGTTTCTTCTTGTATCAATTGTCCGGATACAGCATTCCGGATCACTTTATCCCTGCTACCGTCATAGGGCCTGATCCAGTTTAGCCGCAGTGCATTCGACACCACGCAGAAACTCGATAATCCCATTGCGGCAGCGCCGAAGATCGGATTCAGCTCCCATCCGAAAGCTGCCACATAACAGCCTGCCGCGAGGGGAATGCCCAGAGCGTTGTAGAAGAATGCCCAGAAAAGATTCTGGTGAATATTTCTCAAAGTGCTCCTCGATATCCTGATTGCCGCCGCTGCATCTCTGATGCTGCTCTTCATCAGAACCACGTCTGCCGCATCTATAGCGACGTCCGTCCCGGCGCCGATTGCAATTCCGAGATCGGCAGAAGTGAGGGCCGGAGCATCATTGATTCCGTCTCCGACCATCGCTGTCATTCCGTGCTCCTTGAGCTGTCTGATGACAGCTTCCTTGCCATCAGGTTTCACGGAGGCCACCACTTCATCAACACCGGCCTGCTTCGCAATCGCGGCTGCCGTGATCTCGTTGTCGCCCGTGAGCATCACCGTGTGGATGCCCATGCGCTTCAGCTCCGCGATTGCTGCCGGGGAGTCTTCTTTTATGACGTCCGATACCCCGATGACTCCGAGAAGCTTTCCGGCCTTTGCCATGAGGACAGGAGTCTTTCCTTCCCTCGCCAGCTTCCCGATGATTTCAAGCGTCTCCCCATCGATGCCGCCCGTGACGTTCTCTATGTACTTCAGATTGCCGCCGCAGATCTCTTCGCTGCCCAGTCTGGCCTTCAGGCCATATCCGGAGAGAACTTCAAACTCTGTCGTGTCCATGATGGCAATCTCCTGTTCCCGGGCATATTCCGCAACAGCCCTCGAGATCGGATGCTCACTCTTGGATTCCAGAGCATAAGCCACTGTCAGCAGTTCCTCTTTCGTAAATCCGCCAAGCGGGACCAGGTCAGTCACCTTCATCTCCCCGGTAGTAATCGTTCCCGTCTTGTCAAGGGCGAGGATCTGTGTCTTCCCAGCCTGCTCCAGTGAAGCAGCTGTCTTGAAGAGGATTCCGGTCCTGGCAGCAACACCATTTCCAACCATGATTGCCACGGGAGTCGCAAGGCCCAGGGCACAGGGACAACTTATCACCAGAACAGATACTGCTCTTGCCATCGCATAGCCTGGTGTCTGTCCGGCGAAGAGCCAGGCAAAAAAGGTGACGAGAGCGATTCCTATGACGATCGGAACAAAGACTCCCGACACCCTGTCTGCAATCTTCGCGATCGGGGCTTTTGTCGCCGCTGCATCGCTCACCATCCTTATAATGGCCGAGAGGGTTGTATCCTCACCTACTCTTGTCGCTTCACAAACCATGTAGCCTGAAGTGTTGATGGTCGCGGCAGATACAATGTCGCCAATTCCTTTTTCTACGGGGACGCTCTCACCTGTCAGTGCGGATTCGTTCACGGCACTCTCCCCTTCAGAGACAACACCGTCTACCGGTATGCTGTCACCGGGTCTCACCACAAATCTGTCGCCGACTCTTACGC
>CADCQE010000371.1 GCA_902803505.1 uncultured Lachnospiraceae bacterium
CAAGGTTGCTTCTTTCCCGAAGGCGATGTGGTATATGAGCCGCTTCACAAACTATATGCCTGAGATGGAAGGCAAGTATGACATCACAACGATCCCGGTCTTTGAAGAGGGACAGAAGAACTCCGTTGGTATTGGCGGAACGGGAACAGTGGTCACTGAGCAGTGCGCGGATCCTGAGCTTGCAGCCGAGTGGCTCACATGGGCGAAGCTGTCCGCAGATGGAGAAGCTTACATCTGGAGCGTTCTTGGATTTGACGTCTGCAACAGCGCCCTTTGGTTCGACGATGATTTTGCCTTCGATGAGAGCAATCAGTACAACACATTCTTCCGTGTAAAGCCTTACGAGGTTCTCCGCGAGCTGGCCGAGGCAGATGCGATCGGTACAATTTATACGACCAGCGCTTCTCCGACTCTGAATGACTATATGTGCACAACAACTTTGAACGAAGTCTTTGAGGACGGCATGGATGTGGATGAAGCTCTTGCAGAAGCCCAGGAATACCTTGAGATGGAGCTTATGTAACACAGTTGAGTCAATATCAGATTGGTCAATCCTATAAAGTAAAAGAACTACTCAAATAGTATGTACGGGAGGGGAGGGAATCTTATTCCCTAACCTCCCGTCACTTTCGAAGGCATCTGCTTGCCGAAGGAGACTCACATGACAAAGTTTAAAAAACTGTTTTACTCACAAAAGGTTGCACCTTATGTATTCGTGCTTCCCTTTCTCTTAAGCCTGATCGTATTCTGGGCCTATCCTCTCGTCAGCGGAGTGATTATGAGCTTCCAGGATATTTCATTCGGCAAAAGAACATTTGTGGGAATTGATCATTACGCAAAATTGCTGCATGATAAATTCTTTGCCATCGCAGTTGGAAACAGCGTGGAGTACATGCTGCTGACACTCCTGCTTATGATCCCGATCCCGCTGGTACTTGCAGTACTCATGGAGAGCAGAATCACAAAGGCAAAAGGAGTCTGGAAGGTAATCATGTATATCCCGGCCCTCACTTCGGTTGTGATCTCCGGTATGCTTTTCCGCATGATGTTCTCTGAGGCCCCGGGCAGCCAGATGAACCAGCTCCTTACCTGGCTCGGACAGACGCCCATTGCCTGGCTCAAGACAAAGTGGACCGCATGGATTGCTCTGCTGCTTCTGTGTATGTGGCGCTGGACAGGCGTAAATATGCTCTACTTCCTCTCCGGCCTGAAATCCATAGATACCTCCATCTACGAATCCGCCGATATCGACGGCGCCAATTCCTGGCAGAAGCTCTGGTATCTGACACTCCCGCTGATCAAGCCGACTACAATCTATGTCGTCACAATCTCTGTGTACGCCGGATTATCCATGTTCCTGGAGAGCTTCATGCTGTGGAACGGCAACTCCTCCCCGAAAAATATCGGTCTGACGATTGTAGGATATCTCTATAAACGCGGTATAGAAAAGAATGATCTCGGATATGCCTGCGCAGTTGGTATGGTTCTTATGGTGATCGCCCTGCTGATCAATGTCATCCAGCTGGTGGCGACAGGCACATTTAAGAAGGAGGAAAGCTGATATGGCATCAAAAAACAGCTCCGGCAAGGCACAAGTGGGCAATCACCCGATTGCGACGTTTCTGTCCACTGCCTTCTTTCTGATTATTTGTGTCCTGATCGCATTTCCACTTCTCGCCGGTCTTCTGGCATCCTTCCGGCCAGGACGTGAGCTGGTCCAGAACGGACTTGCTATCAATTTTGACTTCAGTACGATGACATTGGATAATTACAAATACCTCTTTGGGATTGCGGGCGGAAACAGCTCTGTTGACTCTGCAAAATACTTCATGTGGTACAAGAATTCCCTGATCCTGACTATCCTTACGGTGGTGCTGACGCTGCTGGTCTGCTACTTCATCGCCTACGGACTCACAATGTATAAGTTCAAGCTTAGGGGAATCCTCTTCTTCCTTGTCATTGCCACGATGTGCGTGCCCTTTGAGATTCTGATGCTGCCGCTCTATCAGGAGGTAACGGCCCTTGGGATTATCAACACGAGAGCCGGCGTCATCCTGCCGGGTCTGTGTGCGGCTTCAACGATCTTCTTCTTCCGGCAGTACATGCAGTCCCTGCCCAAGGAGCTGCTTGATGCGGCGCGTATCGACGGCTGTACCGAATACGGCATCTCTGTCCGTATCATGATGCCAATCACAAAGCCGGCCTTTGCTTCGATGGCCATCCTCTGTGCCATGGGCTCCTGGAACAACATGCTCTGGCCGATGCTGGTCTTCCGTGATACAAATAAATTCACGCTGCAGATTGGTCTTAATACCCTTCTGACACCTTATGGAAACAACTACGACCTGCTGATCGCCGGCTCAATGTTCGGAATCATCCCGATCCTGCTGATCTATCTGATCTTCCAGAAATACCTGATCGATGGTATGACAGCAGGCGCAGTCAAGGGTTAAGCGAAAAATGCTTCTGAAGGAATGTTTCTTTACAACGGAGGTTTCTTAAAAATGGCAAAGCTCACAGTTGCTGCTCTGTTTTTGACAATGGGCCTTCTTACGGCTGGTATGACCGGAGCTGTTTCAGCGGCGGAGTCTGCCGGGACACAAGAGATGAACAAGCCGGAACATGTCTGTGTACATGATCCCTCCATCTTTGCAGATGCTGACGGCACTTTCTATGTGCTCGGATCCCACACTGCATCGGCTTCTTCAAATAACCTGATCTCCTGGAAGCAATTGAACTTTGAATACGGGAACGGTAAGCAGCTGCCATTTTACGGAGATTTACAGGATACTCTGAAGAGACCTTTTGAGTGGGCGGGTTTTGATGACGGAGACTGCGCGGGAAACGGCTACGCCGTGTGGGCTCCTGATCTCATATGGAATCCATACTATGAATGGGACGACGGCAGTACCGGTGCCTATATGCTCTATCTATGTACTTCCTCTACCTGGCGCCGCTCCTGCATCAGCTATCTGGTGTCCAGGGAGGCGGAGGGTCCTTATCAGTTCGTCGATACCATCCTGTATTCGGGCTTCACCAGAAACGGAGAGTACGACGGGAACAGCACAAGAGACACCAGCTGGGATCAGGACTGCCTGAATCTGAAGGCACTTGTGGAGAAA
>CADCQE010000372.1 GCA_902803505.1 uncultured Lachnospiraceae bacterium
AACCGCAGCGTGGGCGTGATTCCGAAGGAGCAGATTCTTGCTCTGGTGAGAGGCTGAAAAACTGTTAACTGTGGCTTGATGGTTTACATAAGATAAAGACAGGAAGGTTAGAACCATGACGGATATTATTATTGTGGGCGCGGGGACAGCCGGGCTGACGGCGGCGATCTATGCGCTGCGGGCAGGCAAGAGCGTTCTCCTGTTTGAAGGCCTGGCAGTCGGCGGGCAGATCGTCAATACTCCGGATGTCGAGAATTACCCGGGAATCGCGCATATGTCCGGATTCGAATTTGCCAGCAATCTGCTGGAGCAGGCCAAAAGCTTCGGCGCGGAGCTGAAATACGAACCGGTCAAGGGGATCCGCGCGGAATCCGGCACGTGGCATGTGACGACAGGAAGCGTAGACGCGGACGGGCATGAGTATGAGGCGAAGGCCGTGATCCTGGCCACCGGGGCAAAGAACCGGCCGCTGGGTTTAGAGCGGGAGCAGGAGATGATCGGCAGAGGCGTCTCCTACTGCGCAACCTGTGACGGGATGTTCTTCCGGGGAAAGGCAGTGGCGGTCGCCGGCGGCGGGAATACGGCCCTCGAGGACGCGCAGTTCCTTGCGAATTACTGCAGCCACGTCTATCTGATTCACAGGCGTGACGCATTCCGCGGGGATGAGAAGAGCGTGGAGCTTCTCCGCGCGAAGGAGAACGTGGAATTTGTTCTTAATTCCAACGTCAGTGCCATTTTGGGAGAGACGAAGGTGGAAGGCGTTGAGGTGACGGATAAATTCTCGGGTGAAAAGCGCGTTCTGGATGTTTCGGGGCTCTTCATAGCGGTCGGACAGATGCCTGCGAATGAGGCATTTGCAGGGATTGTGACTCTCGATGAGAAGGGCTACATCGCGGCGGGAGAAGACTGCGGGACCGGAACAGACGGGATCTTTGCGGCCGGGGACTGCCGGACGAAGGAGGTGCGCCAGCTGACTACCGCGGCCGCCGACGGAGCGGTGGCGGCGCTTGCGGCCTGCAAGTGGCTGGATGCAAAGGGATGAACAGAAACCTCTGACGGCGGGGGTGGTTTTGCTGCCGGATTAAGGGGTGCAGGGATAAGGCATGAATCAGACGGAGAAGCTGCAGAAGCAGTTCCGGGAGCTGACGGCCCAGGCGGACGCACTGAAGGTGCCGCCCGTGGACGCGGAGGCGATCGGGATTGACCTGCTGCTGAAGTATAAAGAGAGATGCAAACGCGACGCGAGGAATTTCGCGAAGAAGGGCTGTTACCAGGACGGGAAGGCCCCTCGGAAGAGCGTCATCCAGAATTATAAGAAAACAAAGGAATATCACCGCCGGTACGAGGAGGCGCTCGGGCGCAGTTCCCGCTATCAGGAGATTCAGGAGGGTCGGATCGCTGAGAATCCGGCCTTCCGTGAAGAGCTCGAAAAGCTTCTTCTAAGGGCGGAAACGGAGGCGCGGCGCGAAGTCCGGAAGGATTATGCGAAGAAGCTGCGGAAGATTGCGAAGACTTATGTTAACTTGCTTCCGATGGAGGAGTTTGCCTCTTCGCACAGGGATGCCATTCTGAAGAAGGAGCGGGAAATGGCGGACGCCTACATCCGCTCGGACAGGATGTACGTGACGGTGCGGAGAACGGAGGAAGGCGGCAGATTCCGCGAGCAGACGGAAGAACTCGACACGGAAAATGCCGAGCTCTTCTACGAGCAGTATGACACCGAGGCGCTCCGGGGGCTCCTGTTCGGACATTTTGCGGCGGCGGGGATCTGTGCCTCGTCGGCGCTTGTCGTACTCCTTTGTGAGGAGTACCCGTTCCTGAAAGAACTCATGGCAAGCGAGGACACGGGTGAGGGTATCGCTTATCTCCTGCAGCAGCAGGCCGCGGCCCTCACGGAGGATTTTGACGAAGACGAATTCATCCGCGAGTATTATGATTTTGACCGCATCACGGAGCTTCTCGAGGAGAATCCTTATTATTCGAAGCCGATCCAGGAGGGGATGCTGCGGCGTGAGAGACTGAGCATCATCACCACCGGGATCGCGGACACCATCCCGAAGCACTACCCGGATCTCTTTCCGCTCGCCAGGGCGATGCGGCGGCATTTTATACTGCATATCGGACCCACGAACTCCGGGAAAACCTACGATGCCATCGAGAGGCTTAAGAACGCCGAGAGCGGAGTGTATCTGGCACCCTTGAGGCTTCTCGCCTACGAGCAGTATGACACGCTGAACCGCGCGGGCGCGGACTGCACGCTCGTGACCGGCGAGGAGAGGCGCGTCGTGGAGGGGGCGACCCTGCGTTCCTCCACCATCGAGATGCTGGATTTCAAGCAGCGATACGAGGTGGCGGTGATCGACGAGGCGCAGATGATGACGGACGACGAGCGGGGTGGAGCCTGGACGGCGGCGATTCTCGGCGTGCGCGCACGGGAGATCCATGTGTGCGCGGCACCGTCCGCGGAGATGCTGCTGCGCCGCCTCATCGCGGAATGCGGCGATACCTGCGAGGCGGTCTACCACGAGAGGAAGACGCCGCTGATCTTTGAGAAGCAGGTGTTCCAGTTCCCTTACGACGTCCGCGCAGGGGACGCGCTGATTGTCTTCTCTAGAAGGGACGTGCATGCGGTGGCGGCGGAGCTGCAGAAGATCGGCAAGACCTGCAGCATCATATACGGGGCTCTGCCCTACGACGTCCGCTACGAGGAGGCGAGACGCTTCCGCGAGAGGGAGACGGAGATCGTCGTGGCGACGGACGCGATCGGCATGGGCCTCAATATGCCTGTGCGGCGCATCGTTTTTCTCGAGACGGACAAGTTCGACGGCTATGAGCGCCGGGAGCTCTATCCCGCCGAGATCCAGCAGATCGCCGGGCGCGCGGGCAGATACGGCATTTTTGATGAAGGACTCGTGAATACGCTGTACGACGCGCCGCTCATCGAAGAGGCGCTCGGAATGACTTTGCCGCAGGATACGGAGGCGGTCGTGTCATTTCCCGAAGAACTGCTGCGGATTAATGCGCCGCTTTCCGAGATTCTCGTGCAGTGGGTGGAGATGGAGGTGAGCCGCGGGTTCCGCAAGAACCTCAATGAGAGCGAGATCATGCTGGCGAAGCTGCTGGAGGAGATTTCCGACGACAAGTACCTGATCTACCGCTTCGTGACGATGGCATTTGACGAATCCAACGAGGAGCTGCTGGGGATCTGGAGGGAGATGTTTATCTGCGAGAGCGAGGGGATTCCCTTCGGCTACACGCGCTGCCTGCCGCCGTACATCCCCGAGGACGGGAATGCCTCCGACCTGCCGGTCCTGGAGGAGGATTTCCACATATGTGACCTGCTGTACGCTTACATGGACCGCTTTGAGCACCCCGAGGGGATTCCGGAGATTCTTCAGATCAAGGAGAAGCTTTCGCTGGCGATCATGAAGATTCTGGAAAAGCAGGAACTGACGGGACGCCGGTGCCGCGAGTGCGGGCGGCCTCTGCCATGGAATTATTCCTACGGCGTGTGCGAGAGATGCCACCACGGCGGGAGAAGGCATCACAGAAGGAGAAGGTGAAGGAAAGATAAAAGATGAGAAGATGGATTGTGGGCGCGGTGGCGGCTGCGCTTCTGCTCACGGGCTGCGGGGCGCCGAAGAGCGCAGCGGTATTGGCGGAGGAGTCGG
>CADCQE010000373.1 GCA_902803505.1 uncultured Lachnospiraceae bacterium
AGCGGAGACAGTTCTTTTTGCGACATAAAATGCTGCAGTAGGGACGGTTCTTTTTGCGACATTTTTTTTAAATGTCGCAAAAAGAACCGTCCCTACTGCAGCATTTTATGTCGCAAAAAGAACCGTCCCCACTGCATCGAGGCACTCACCCTACATGGACCAGGAAAATCCACATCATAAGATAGTGGCAAAAAGTGCCCAGCATGATGAAGACATGAAAGATCTCATGAGATCCGAAATAGATATGCTTTGCGTCAAAGGCCCTTGGATGCATGGCATAGATCACTGCACCAACCGTATAAAAAATCCCTCCGGCGAGCAGCAGGCCAAAAGCCGCCGGCGGAAGCGCATTTAGAATTGCCCCCATAGAGAAGACACAGAGCCATCCCATCAGTGCATATAATAAAGAAGAAATCCATTTGGGACAAGTGATCCAGAAGAGCTTCAGCAGCACTCCAAGTATGGCAAGCGGCCAGATCGCCGCAAGCAGGCGAAAGCCAACACTTCCTCTTAAATAAGTCAGGCAGACTGCCGTATAAGTGCCGGCGATCATGATGGAAATGGTACTGTGGTCCAGCTTCCGAAAGAAGGTCGTCTTTTCGAGGTCCAGCACAACCGTGTGGTAAACCGTACTCGCCGCATACAGCAGGATGCTTCCAAGCAGGAAGATCAGCACTCCCGCTACGGTGTAGGCCGAACCATAAAGCTTCGCCCGCATGATGAGCGGGCCCGCACCGATACAGACGAGAATCAGTCCCGCCAGATGGGTCAGAGCCGAACCGGGTTCGCGGATCTGAATGGAGATCGTCTCCGGGCGAATGCCGAATCTCGTCTCCTCGCGGAACTTTCCTGATTTTGCAGGAGAAGTATCCTCCATTGCCATGCCGCACCTCCAAGAGACACTGAATTGATAATCCGTTTAAGTAGTATTTAAAACTATTTATAGTGGTTTTATATTATACTTTCATGGTGTTTTTGTCAATGCTGCTAAAAATCTCCCTTGAGAATAAAGCAGCGGTATGGCAAGATGAGTATATGAAGGTCAGGAGGAGCAATACTATGGAGCACCCAAATAAAATTATCGCGGCAGGCCATATCTGCCTTGACATCACCCCGGTCTTTCCATCGGATCGGTCCTACAGCAGTCTGTCGGAGCTTCTCGTGCCCGGCAAGCTCTTCCGCATGGCGGGTGCAGACGTGCACACAGGGGGAAGCGTCGCCAACACCGGGCTGGCGCTGAAGATTCTCGGAAACGACGTGCGTCTCTTAGGCAAGATTGGAAATGACGCCTTTGGCGCACTGATCCAGTCCATCTTCGCGGAGTACGGTGCAGGCGGTCTTCTGGTCGACGACAGCTGTTCCACTTCCTATTCAATAGTACTGGCACCTCCGGGCATGGACCGCACGTTCCTTCATGATCCGGCCGCCAATGATACCTTTGTCAGCAGCGACATCCCGGAAGAGGCATTTGAGGATTGCTGCCTGCTGCATTTTGGATATCCTTCCGTTATGAAGCGCATGCTCGAGGAGGAGGGACGGGAGCTCGTCAGTCTCTATACGAGAGCCAAAAGCCACGGCCTTGCGACGAGCCTCGACCTGTGCTCCATCGACCCGGCCTCCGACGCTGCCAGAACGAATTGGCGTGCATTCTTCGAGCATGTCCTTCCCCATGTGGACTTCTTCCTCCCAAGCTTTGAGGAGATCTGCTTCATGCTGGACCCTGATCGCTTCCGGCGCCTTGAGAAGGAAGGAGGCGATATGACCGAGGCTCTGGATCTTGAAAAGGAAGCGATGCCTCTGGCGGAGCAGCTTCTTGAGCTCGGCTGCGCTGCAGCTGTTATCAAATGTGGAAAGAGCGGGATGCTGTATAAGACGGCGGGGGCACAGCGCCTGTCAATGGTCGGCGGGAGGATTTCCCTTGACGCCGCTGCCTGGGCCGACCGTGCAGGAATCCAGCCCTGCTTCAAGGCGGAATCCTTCTGCTCCGCCACCGGCGCAGGGGATACCAGCATCGCGGCATTTCTCACGGCGATGCTCGCAGGAAAGGCCCCGGGTGAGTGCACGGCTCTCGCCGCTGCGGAAGGGGCCTGCTGCGTAACTGCTTACGATGCCCTGAGCGGTCTGAAGACTCTTGCCGAGCTGGAGGCCCGGGTGGGACATTGGGACAGTTCTTCCTGACCTGCGCCAATCAAACTTCGCTGTTTCTTTTTTCGCAAATCTGTGATAAAACGTTATAAGAAGCAAATATAAACTTATAATATATCAAGAAAGAGGTAACGTACAAATGGCAGAACTCAATCTCACTCAGTACGGCATCACGGGTGCCACCGAGATCATCCACAATCCGTCCTTCGACTTCTTATATGAAGAAGAGATGAAGCCGGAGCTCACAGGCTTTGACAAGGGTCAGCTCACGGAACTGGGCGCAGTGAATGTCATGACCGGCATTTACACCGGCCGCTCCCCCAAAGACCAATACATTGTCATGGATGAGAATTCCAAGGACACGGTCTGGTGGACAACAGACGAGTATAAGAACGACAATCACCCCATGAGCGAAGAAGTCTGGGCAACCGTGAAGGATCTCGCCATCAAGCAGCTCTCCGGCAAGAGACTTTTCGTTATGGACGCATTCTGCGGAACCAACCCCGACACACGCATGGCCATCCGTTTCATTATGGAAGTGGCATGGCAGGCACATTTCATTAAGAACATGTTCATCCAGCCGTCTGAGGAAGAGCTTGCGAACTTCAAGCCGGATTTCGTAGTCTACAATGCCTCCAAGGCGAAGGTCGAGAACTACAAAGAGCTCGGGATGAACTCCGAGACCTGCGCAGCATTGAACATCACAAGCCGTGAGCAGGTGATCCTGAACACATGGTACGGCGGCGAGATGAAGAAG
>CADCQE010000374.1 GCA_902803505.1 uncultured Lachnospiraceae bacterium
GATGATGATTGCCGGTGCGGCGTGGGCCGGGGTGGAGATGTACTTTGCTTTGGGAAAATGATAGAATAAAGGCAAGTACCCGGATGCTTCGTTTGGAGGAATGGATTTGACATGAGAATTAGGAGATTGATTTTCCCGATACTTCTTGAGATGGCGTTTCTGCTGTTGCTGCCGCTGTGTCTCGCTGCGGATACCGGTGCAGAGCCTGCAAGTACCGCACTTACCGGTGCAGCGTCTGCAGGCACTGCGGTCCCGACAAGTGGTGACACGAAGAAGACTGCGGCAGGGAAGAAGTACACGATGTACAATGGTGTGGATCTCTCGGCCATTTATGACTTCGACTACTATGTGAAGAACAACAAGTATGCGAAGACTCATTTTAAGAATCATCCCCAAAAAGCGATTCTGTATTTCGGGCGTTATGGCATTCGAAAAGGTGCCAAAGCGAAGGAGAGTTACTCGAAAAGTACCTATAAAAAGCTTTATAAGAAAACGCATCCCTTTCCGAGCGCGGACAAAATACTGGACCGGCTGGGGTGGAATCTGAAGAAGGCCTTTACCTATGCTGCGAACATCACATCTTACCATGGCTCGGATCTCGGCGAGTACAACAGTCCCTATCTGAAGACCTCGAAGTGGTATTATGAGTATTACCGGAAGCATGGCAGAGGGAACTGCTACTGTAAGGCGGCGACTTTCTGCATTCTGGCGAGTGAGCTCGGCTATAAATGCAGACAAATCGGCGGGACGGTTCCTTACCGCAGCACCGCTCAGGCCGGGCCCCACTCCTGGATGGAGATTCAATATAAAGGAAAATGGCGTGTGTGCGATCCGTCTTTTTTTGCTCTCACGGGAGGGTCGCATGGGTGGATGTTCCAATATGGGCAGAAAGGGACTTACCGGTATTCCACTCCGCATAAGATGAAACTACAGTAAAATCAAGGGAGGACACTATTGTGATGAAGCATTCCGTTGCTGTTATTTCGACTGTAATTGTTCTGGCGGTCTCTGCTTTCTCTGCGGCAGCCTGGGCCGGAGAAGATGGAATGAGCGGGGAGAGTGTAGTAAGTACGATTCTGACAGAAGACCCTGATGAGGGGCTTCTCATTATTGGAAGAAAGCCGGCAGATGAAGAAGGAATGGCAGTGGGAGAGACGCTGACTGACGAAGAGAACCCTGCAGGGAACGAGAAATTGTCAAAGGAAGAGGAAGCTGCAGAGGATGAGAAACTGTCAGAGGAAGAGGAATCTGCAGAGGACGAGAAGCTGTCAGAGGAAGAGGAATCTGCAGAGGACGAGAAAATGTCTGAGGAAGAGAACTCTGCAGGAAATGAGAAACAGTCAGATGGAGAGAAGACCCGGATCTATCGGATCCTCTGGACAAATAAGACAGGGCGTGGAATCACCGGCGTACAGATCAAGAACATCTACGCCGGAGCCTACCCCGAGAACATGATACCTGAAAATGAGGTATTTGCCGATGGAGAGAAAGCAGTTCTGTATTTTGATGCCTCGGGAGAAGAGGAGAAGACTGAATACAATATCAGGATTACGTTTGATGACGGAGAAGAGAAGGATATGACTTCTTTCCCCTTGAAGGACATGACGGAAGCTGAGCTCCTTCTTGACGAGAATCTGCTCCACGCTGTTTATACGTCTTCTGCGTCCGGCGAAGAGATGGATACGATCGGCCGGGAGAAGGCGCTCAGAAATGAGGCGGAGCGCGCAAGGGAAGCTGCGGAGGAAGAGGCCTGGGACTACGATGACGAGGAGGACTACTCTTCCGGAGGCAATACAGGCGGAGCGAATGAATGCATTGGCGAAGACGCTCTGCTGTGGTGACATTTTCAAGAGAAGATATGCAGTAAAAGAATTCTGATGGATATAGGCGGATCGATGGAAACGGCCGGACTGGCGGGAGAGGAAAGACGAGGGAGAGAGCATTTCTCTTATATTACTGAGTTGAGGGCGGTAAGCTGCATTGCGGTTGTGATGCTGCATACGGCACTCGCGGCGGCGGGGAGCTTCGAGATCAGCGACGTGGAGCGGATGTGGACGATGCTTCTCCGCAACCTGGTGCTGTGGGCTGTTCCCTGCTTCATCATGGTGACCGGCGCACTTCTGCTGGATCCCGGCAGGAGCCTGGGCTATGGGAAGCTGTTTTCCCGCTATGTAAAGCGGGTTCTGCTGTGCATCCTTCTCTTTACGGCTGTTTTCGAGATCTTTGATTTGATTCTGAACCGGCAGGCGCCGGGATGGTGGGTCGTCCCGGAATATCTCATGAAGGTGATCAGCGGGAAGAGCTGGTCCCACATGTGGTATCTGTATATGCTGCTGGGACTGTACCTGCTGATGCCCTTCTGTCGGATGATGGCCGCGGACATTCAGAGGAAGGACATGCTTTATCTGATCGCGGTGTTATTCCTCTTCCTGTCGGTGCTGCCCATGCTGCGGGAAATCTTCGACAGCGAGATTGCGTTTTTCAGCTGCGTTTCTGCAGTGTATCCCCTCTATCTGTTTCTTGGATATTTTATTCACAGCGGGCAGTTGAGGATTCCGGGGGCTGTGCTCTGGGGTGTGTTCTTTCTGTCCACTGCCGGATTGATCGCCGCAACCGCGGCTGCTTATCTGCTGCCTTCCGCGCTGCTGAAGGAACTGCTCGGAAGCTATTCCTTTCCCCTGACCTTGCTGCAGTCCGTGTGCGTGTTTGCTCTTTTCGCCCGGCGGGAGATGTCAGACTCCTTTTCCTCCGGGCAGTTGAGGACTGCTTCCCTGCCCATTGGGCAGGAGCCTGCGAAGTCTCATGATTGCGGGCAGAGAGTTGAGAAGCGGGGAAACGGCCTCCTGGAGTTGATCGACAGAGATTCCTTCGGCATTTATCTCATACATATGATGTTCTTAAAGGGAATCTTTGTGGGTCTGAAGTTTAATCCTTATCGCTGCGGGGGAGTGCTTGTGCTGATTCCGCTTGCAGCGGGGGTGCTGCTGGCTTCGATGGCGGTGGTGAGGATTCTGAAATGCATCTGGGGGGTGCGGAGCCTTATGTGAACGGCAGCAGCATTTTTCAAAGAAAGTAAGAAAACACTCTGAAAATGCAAATAAGCATGGTAGAATAAAAACAGATTCGTAACACGAACAGGAGATCGATTTTATGTTAAGCGGGAGGTCTGTATGCCTGAATCAAAAGTTTTTTTCACAGATTTTCGAACAAGTATCGGAACCAGCCAGGGGACGAAGCTGAGGAAGCTGTTATTAAAGGCAGGGATAAAGAATATTGATTTTGAGGGGAAGTTCGTCGCGATTAAGATGCAC
>CADCQE010000375.1 GCA_902803505.1 uncultured Lachnospiraceae bacterium
GGATGAAAATGATCTGTCCTATATTGCAATGATGGTTTTGTCCGGGGAAGACGTGGACCGGAAACTGGAAGAGGCTGAGATGCTGTATGTTTCCCTGAAAGAGCGTTTTCGTATGCCGTCAGATACAGCGCAGTCTGCTGCCATGGTTCTGACCTTGAGCCAAAAGCCGGTTGAGCAGAAGGCGGAAAGCTTTATCAGTTTCTATCAGGCCCTGAAAGAAGCGAAGCATGCGACATCAAAAGGAAAATCAATGTCTGTTTACGCGGCCTTCGCAGATCTCAATGCGCCCCGGGAACTTCTTGTGAATGAGGTCGGCGAAGCGGATCAATGGTTAAAACACCAGAAAGGTTATGGTTTCCTGTCATCCTCTGATGTCAGACGGGTCATGGCTGCAGCTCTGGTTCTGCAGCAGCACGAATTGCAGACAGAAGTCCCTGTTCACACAGAAGCGGCCACAGTAGTTTCCCAGCTGATTGCCGAGGAAGTGATCTTCATGATGATCATGCTTATCGTCATTTCGATCTCTGTCAGCAATACTGTAAACAGTTGACGGTAGTTCTGTACGGACAGGAACGCTTCAGGGCAGAACCCTCTGCCCTTGATATGGACCTTTTTGATTACGGATCAGAGGTGATAACACACATGCAGCGGTAGCCCCATTTCTTGCTCGTACACAAAAAGACGATGATGGGGGGTAGAAACAACAGATCAGTCCCCTATATGTATAAAGCCATTACATGCTCTGCACGGCGGTGATTGCCGCGGTCGCCACGATGTCCTCCACCGAACAGCCTCGCGACAGGTCGTTGCACGGTTTCCTAAGTCCCTGCAGGACCGCCACGGCCGAGGCACCTCCGAGCCTTTGGGCGATCTTGTACCCTATATTGCCGGACTGCACGTCCGGGAAGATGAGGACGTCGGCTCTGCCGGCCACGGGCGAGTCCTTGGCCTTTATTCCCGCGACCTCGGGGACGATGGCTGCGTCAAACTGCAGCTCTCCGTCAAGGCGGAGCTCCGGCCGCATCGCATGGGCGATTTCGGCGGCTTCCCGCACCTTTGAGATAAGTTCGTGGTTCGCGCTTCCCTTCGTGGAAAAGGACAGGAGTGCGACCTTCGGCTCCGCGATATCGCAGAGTGTCCGCGCCGTGTCCGCTGCGCTGACGGCGATGTGGGCCAGCTCCTCCGCCGTTGGGCAGGGAACAACCACGCAGTCCGAGAAGAGGAAGATGCCACCGTGCCCGATATCCCGGTTCGGAAATTCCAGGAGAATGGCCGAGGAGACAATCTTGATTCCCGGCTTCGTCTTTATGATCTGAAGAGCGGGGCGCAGCATGTCTCCTGTGGTATGGGATGCACCGGACACGAGCCCATCGGCATCTCCCACATGCACCATCATGACTCCGTAATACATCGGGTCCGCTATAAGGAGCGCCGCCTTCTCCCTGCTCATGCCTTTGTGGCGGCGCAGCTCGTAGAGAACATCCGCATATTGCCCCGACTTATCGCTTTTTTCAGGATCCAGGAGCACAGCCCCGGCAAGATCCGCTCCGATGCGGCCTGCCTCTTCCCTAACAGCCTCGGGGTTGCCAAGGAGAACCGGCTTTACAATCCCTTCCTTCAGCAGTATGGCCGCGGCCGCTACCGTGCGGGACTCACAGCCCTCCGGAAAGACGACCGTCTTTCCGCCAGTTCTCGCTTTTGCCTTAATCTGATCGATCATTGCCATTTTACAAATCCATCCCTTCAAAACCTTCCCAGACCGGCCTGCCGCTGTAGCTAATGGCCGTCTTCTCTCCGCGGAGCACTTTCAGAACAGGAAGAGCCAAGGCGTCCTGCTCCATCTCTCCGGGGTAGACACTGATCGGAGCGATCCATCCGCATCTCTCCCGGATTCCCTCTATGATATCGTCAAAGCGCATAAGTCCCCCTGTCAGCAGGATGGCGTCCACGCGCCCGAAAAGAACGGTGCTCATGGAGCCGATGAGCTTGCAGATCTGATAGATCATGGTGTTCCACACAAGCACCGCCTTGGGATCTCCCGCTTCGACCATGTCATGGATGACGTCAGAGTTCGATGTCCCGAAGTAGCTGACGAACCCGCCCGCCCTGGTGAGGGCGAGATGGACGTCTTCCACGGTGTGCGTCGAAATGAATTCAAGCATCTCCGGGACGGGGATGCTCCCGATGCGGGTCGGCGTAAACGGCCCGTCGCCATCGGCTCCCATATTGCCGTCGATCATGAGTCCCTTTTCATGGGCGCTGACCGTGATGCCGCCGTCGATGTGCGCCACTATGAAGCGGCAGTCCTCGTACTCCTTTCCGAGCTTCGCGGCGTGA
>CADCQE010000376.1 GCA_902803505.1 uncultured Lachnospiraceae bacterium
GTCGAAGTCGGAGTGAATATACTCCCCGGTGAGAAGCTCCTGCTGCAGGCAGACACCAATGCTGCAGATCTTTCAAGGGAGATAGTGAAAGCAGCATTTGCCAAAGGCGCGAGAGACGTTGAAGTGATGTGGAGCGATCCAGAAACGGAACACACCAGAGTCATGAACGCCAGTCCTGAAGTGCTGCGCGAAGCCCCTCAGTGGAAACAGGACGGTCTTGACAGCGTCTTCTCCGACGGAAAAGGCGTTCTCATCAGCGTTCACGGAACATACCCGACCCTCAACCTTGATGTTCCCGATGAGAACCGCAGGGCAAATGCACTCTCCGGCAATGACCTGCGCAATGTTATAAGAAAATATATACATAAGGCAGTTCTCAAATGGACCGGCACCGTGTATCCGACAGTTGACTGGGCAAAGAAAGTCTTCCCTGAATACGATGAGGAGACCGCTTACACCATGCTGGAAGATGCGTTGTGCATGATGATGAGAGTCGACAGTGACAGCGATCCCGTAGAAAACTGGCACAGGCACCTGGCGGAACTGTCCGAACGCTCACGAAAGCTCAACGAACACAACTTCAAGACTCTGCATATAACCAGCGAGCTCGGCACCGACCTCACGATGGATCTGGTGGAAGGTCATATCTGGGTCTCCGCAGGAGAGATGGGAGCAGGCAATGTGAGCTCCCCCTATGTAGCGAATATGCCCAGCGAGGAAGTATTCACCGATCCCGATTTCCATTCTGTGAACGGAATCGTTTATGCGTCCTTCCCGATCAACATGAGCGGCAAGCTCGTAAAAGGTCTCTGGATGAGATTCGAGAACGGCAAGGCAGTCGACTGCGGCGCTGATGAAGGCGCTGACGCTCTCAGAGAAGCACTTTTCCGCGACGAGACCACCAGACAGCTGGGAGAGATCGCCCTCGTGTCCAAGCAGTCACCCATCAAGAAAACCGGCCGCATATTCTATAACGGTCTTATCGACGAGAACGCCGCCTGCCACATAGCATTCGGCACGTCCTTCCCTGACTGTGTCAAGGGTGGCACCGAGATGACCCGCGAACAGCTCATAGAACTGGGAGTCAACCATTCCGTGAGCCATAACGATATCATGATCGGAACGGACGATTTCATGATCACCGGCATTACACATGACGGTCGAGAGATCCCCGTCATGGAACACGGAGATTTCGTACTATAAACTGATCTGACGCACAAATAATTATAAAAATACTTGAGGGTGAAGCAGACCGTTCCGTACTGTATAATGAATCTTAGGTCTGCACCTTATTCTGAAGGAAGGAGCATTGTTTTTATGACCAGGAAGTATGTGATCGCTCAGTAGTCTGAGCTTAAATCCTGATAATTGAATCGTAAGCTCAGACGAATCCTGATGATCATTAGGAGGAGCACATGAGCTATATCCGGGCGGACAGAATCCTACCCAGAGAATTATTAGAAGCGATTCAGCAGTATGTAGACGGAGAGATCATTTATATCCCAAAGAAAGAGAAACGGTCCTGGGGAAGCGGAACATCTTCTAAAGAGTTCTTCTGCAAACGGAATGAAAGGATCTACGAAGCTTATCAGAACGGTATAAGCACAAAAGAGCTCTCCCGTACATTTTCTCTGTCCGAAAAAAGCATTCAAAGGATCCTGCGAAAGCTGAGGTCTGCCGAAGCTGCAGAGGAATGAAAAGAATTAATGCTGGATCACCCGCAAAGCAGATTTAGATTCGTACATAGCCGCCGACTGAAAGACCCAGTCCCGGCTATGAAAACTATTACGGAGAGAATTAATCATGATAATCAGACTGGAACCTATAAATGACAGCAACAGAGATGCTGTTCTGGCCCTTTCCGTGCGGGAAGATCAGCCCTTCGTTGCGAAGAACGATTATTCGCTGAATGAAGCGGAAGAAACGAATAATGAGAATCCCGGCACTGCGCGTCCGTTCGCGATCTATGCAGACGGCAGGCTGGTCGGCTTTTGTATGTTTGCTTTTGATCCGGAAGTGGAAGATCCGGATGACCGCTACTGGCTCTGGCGCTTCATGATCGACAAGGACGAGCAGGGCAAGGGCTACGGTCAGGCTGCCCTTCAGGAGATCATCAGATACTTCAAGAAAAACGGTGCAGACAGGCTCTTCCTGTCCACCTCGCCGGAGAATGAGATGGGACTGCACATCTATCATAAAGCCGGCTTCCGGGAGACCGGCATGATCGATGACGGTGAAGCAGTGCTGATGCGGATGCTCAAAGGCCCTAACCGGATGATCAAGAATTTCTATGGCGTCGATGTGGATAAGGCCATGCGCATTAAAGGCAAGAAGGGCTACGGCGTCAGTATTGCCGTCCGTGACGGAGACGGTGATCTCCTCACCTACTGCGCCGGCAGCGGCAGA
>CADCQE010000377.1 GCA_902803505.1 uncultured Lachnospiraceae bacterium
ACCGATCAGGATGATGGTATTCGTACTCAGCGAATTGTCAAGGCGGTAAGCCAGCGTCAGGATCAGCACAAGGGAAAGGAAAGCGAACAGCATGGCCATTACCATGGCACCGGAAAATGGCAATGTAGGGAGAGTGATTTCAAAAGCGATCGCCACCGCCGCACCTAATGCCGCGCCGGATGATACGCCCAGCGTGGAGCCGTCCGCCAGCGGATTTTTCAGCAGACCCTGCATGGCGCCGCCGCAAACAGACAGAGCCGCACCGGTAATCGCCACGCATAGTACCCTGGGCAGCCGTACCGTCAGGATGATGGACTGCCAGGTCCCGGTTCCTTCCGGCATGCTTCCCGTGATGCTTCCCACAATAATGCGAATAGTTATCCCAAAGGGAACATTCACGGAGCCAAGGCATACGCATACAACCACCGTCAGAAATATGACGAGGCTGAGCAGAAGATAATGACAAGGCGAAAATGTTTCCCTTTTTGGATTCATACTTTCCTCTGACTGACAGGCCCTGTGCCTGTGTTTCCTCTACCGGTTTCTTTTTTTGATGTCTCCGTTATGCCGCAGCCTCGGCTTCGTCCGCTGCGTATACAAAATCGTAAAGCTTTTTTGCCCCTTCCACAAGCCTGGGAATTGGCCGGGACAATTCATTATTCACAAGATTCAGGATGGCCTCGTTCTTCACGGCAGTCACATTTTCCCAGCCATTCCTGGACATGATCTCCTCCTCCGGGGTCGGTCCTTCCCCGAAGTACATGGTGATGGTCACGATGTAATCCGGGTTTCTTTCCAGCACCTGCTCTTCCGATACTTCGCCCCATCCATCCACATCACTGAAAATATTCTCCATTCCCAGCATGTCCGCGATCTCGTCCATGAAGGTACCTTCTCCGGCAGCCCAAAGGCCATATTCCAGCGGAGATACTTCGAAATATACGGTAGGCGCCTTATCAGCGTCAGCTCCTGCTCCCTCCGCCAGATCTGCCAGTTCCTTAAAGTCTGCCTGCATGGAACCCACGATTTTCTCTGCTTCCGCCTCTTTCCCCACAAGAGCGCCGATCATGCGGATGGCTTCGTAAGTTCCTTCAATGTTTTGGGCATCGGACACCACCACATGGATACCGGCCTTCTCAAGCTGTTCCACAACCTCTACGCTCTGTGCCATGGTTCCCATCAGAAGGACCTGGGGCTCAAGTGCGATGATCTCTTCTACATTGGTTTCGTAACCCGATTCCACAGAGGGGATGTCAAACACCTCCGCCGGATAGTCACAGTACTCTCCTCTGCCCACAAGCAGGTCACCGGCGCCCAACGCATACAGGATCTCGCAATCCGCCGCTGTCAGCGCCACAACACGCTCCGCAGGCTCCTCAAGGGTGATCTCTCTTCCCGTCATGTCGGTGACCGTCACGGATTCTGCCGCGAAGACAGCTTCCGCAGTCAGAACAGCCATACCAAGGCTCACCATTAGTGCAGTCATGTTTTTTCTCATTTCCATTCCTCCTGTTCTCTCACTGATCTCTTTCCACAGGTCTGAATTCCTGCCACATTGCGAATTCTTTCTTTCAGTCTTGTATTCCTTGTCACCGCTTTGTTATTCCGGATCGCATAGCTCACTGCCTTCTTCTCTCCGACAAGCACCAGTATCTTCTTTGCCCTTGTAACCCCCGTATAGAGCAGGTTCCGTTGAAGCATGATGTAATGTGTCATCATAAACGGCATCACAACGATCGGATACTCGCTTCCCTGGCTCTTGTGGATCGTGCAGGCATAGGCCAGCACCAGCTCATCCAGTTCAGTTGCGTCATAAGTCACCTCGCGTCCTTCAAAATTCACGTTCAGCTCGCGGTCTTCCATATTGACACTGCTGATGAATCCGATATCCCCATTATAGACTTCTCTGTTGTAATCGTTTCGGATCTGCATCACTTTGTCATGGAGCCGATACTCGGTTCCACCACGGCGAAGGAAAATCCGAGTTTTGTTCAGTGCTTCCTGCAGCCTCTGATTCAGATTTACTGCACCAACTACACCCCGCTGCATGGGTGTCAGCACCTGAATGTCGCGGATTGGATCAGCACGATAATAGCGGGGCAGGTTCTCTGTCACATATTTCACAATCAGGTCAGCCGCTGCCTCCGGTGTTTCCTGTGCAGCAAAGAAGAAATCAGCTTCCCGTCCGCCGCGCATATCGATGGCCTGCCCTTTGTTGATCCTGTGTGCATTCATAATAATCCGGCTTCCCTGGGCCTGCCGGAAGATCCTTTCCAGTTTCACCACCGGAATACATCCGGACGCGATGATATCCGAGAGTACGTTTCCGGCACCGACAGACGGCAGCTGGTCCACATCCCCCACCAGGATCAGTGTCATATCATCAGGGACAGCTTTCAGGAGATTGTACATCAGCATAATATCGATCATGGAGCATTCGTCCACAATCAGCACATCACCTTCAAGCGGATTCTCCTCATTTCGCTGGTAACCATTTGGCGGTTTAACTTCAAGCAGACGGTGGATTGTCTTTGCTTCCATTTCGGTCGTTTCAGACAGGCGCTTTGCTGCTCTGCCTGTCGGGGCTGCCAGAACAATCTTTGCACCGGCTTCCCGATAAGCAGAGATGATTCCAATCGTAGTAGTCGTTTTCCCGGTTCCGGGCCCTCCGGTCAGGACAAGTACTTTATTCTGAATTGCCTCAAGTATTGCCTGCTGTTGAATCTCATCATAATGCATGCCGGTTTTCTTCTGCACATGGTCAATGATCCCCTCTGTAC
The DNA here is from genome assembly GCA_902803505.1 of uncultured Lachnospiraceae bacterium. Lineage (GTDB taxonomy): Bacteria > Bacillota > Clostridia > Lachnospirales > Lachnospiraceae > Chordicoccus. The sequence continues at coordinate 2,781 of CADCQE010000377.1, forward strand.
GTACACGGAATCTCCGCATTCCCTGCAAAATGGCGGTCAGCCGTTTCGCCGTTCCCATCTCTGAAAAGAAAAACGGCTGCAGATAGATCGCTTCCTCGATTTGTATTTCTTCAGATTCAGGGGTATTCCATACAGCTGTTCCATTTTGTTCCATATCCTGCAGGTGCACTTCTGCCTTTTCTACAATCACATCCCTCTGGTGCATCATTTCATCAAGGGTCATGACAAGCAGAGTCTCATCTACTTTCAGGAGTTCACCGGCTGCGTTAAGAACCTGCTCACGGGTTCCGTAGCAATGGCCTTCTTCAGCAAGCTGGTTAAGTGCATACATGATACCGCTGCGAAGTCTTGCAAACCGCTCCTCGCCATATCCCATCTTTCCGGCAATGATGTCTGCTGTACGAAATCCGATACCCCAAATATCATCAGCGAGACGATACGGATTCTCCTGAACTACTTCGATGCTCTGGTTCCCGTATGTCTTATAGATCTTTGTGGCATGTGAAGTCGAGACATCATGACTTTGCAGGAAGAGCATGATATTCTTTATCCCCTTCTGCTCTGCCCAGCTCTCCTTAATCCGGTTTACGCGCTGCTGCCCGATTCCCGCCACCTCGATCAGGGCATCCGGATTCTCCTCAATCACATCCAGGGTGTCCTTGCCGAACTGCTGCACAATCTTCTTTGCAAAC
>CADCQE010000378.1 GCA_902803505.1 uncultured Lachnospiraceae bacterium
AGCCGGAAATCATCCTTGACATTTCCTTCAACCGCTGTGTCCTTCACATATTTCATTTTCCAGGAGGACAGAACGGTTCCACGTGAAGAAACCGTACGGATCACTTTGCCTTTCCCTATATGTTCCGGCAGGTCTGCCATTACGGCAGGTGAAGCCTGAATTCGTTGATAAAGATGATTCAGATCACTGTCCATAACTGCCATATCTCAATCCTCTCCACACAGTGTTATTTCCTGCAGCGGAAACAGGCGATGCCTTCCACCGACGTGACCTTTGCCTTCGCATACATCTTTTCCAGGCGTTCCCGGAGACTTTGCTCCGTTTCATACGGAGGCGTAAAATAACCTTTTGGCTGGTACAGATGCCTGATCATCCAGTCCGTTCTTTTGCATCCACCCCGGACATAAAAACAGCCGCAGAAGGTCCCTCCCTTCTTCAGGACACGGAAAGTTTCCCGGTAAGCTGCCTCTTTATCGGGGAATGCATGGAAACCGTTCAGGGAAAGCACTACGTCGAATGTCTCGTCTTCAAATGGCAAAGCGCCGACATCTCCCTGCAGGAAGGTAATATTCTGAATTCCTGCCGCCTCTGCTTTTGCCTGCGCCGCCTGCATCATGTCTGCTGAATAATCCAGACAGGTGATATCTGCCTCCGGCAGTTCCTTATAGACCGGCATACTCAAAACGCCTGTCCCAACAGGTACTTCCAGCAATTTACCTTGAAAATCCTCCGGCACACCCGACAGTGCCCGTTCCAGGTACCGCAGGTTCTTTTCCCCGTCCATGTTCCAAACCACACGGCAGATCGCTTTCCCCGGCAGGGTGGAATACGTCATCATCCCGTCATAAAAGCTGGCATGATCTCCGGTCAGTCTGTATGCGTTTTTGATCTGGTCTCTTCTTGTCATTTTTTACACCTCAAATCTGATTCTATCTGTGTTTTATCTATACCGGATGCATCAGCAAACCTCCGAAGTGTCAAAAGCACCAGTGTTAGTTAATGCTAACCTTCGGGTTAAAAAATAAAACCCTCATACCGGTTCTATGGTAGATGAACTGACAATATACGGTTTTGGCCCCGGCTTCTGTCTTTCCGGTTTCCTGTACGGATAAATGACCTTTCACAATTACCCCTCTTTCCACCAATCATTACTATAAAGACAAACAACGGATGCAAATTAGTTAGCCTTATTAAACTATAATTATATACCACTTTCGGCAGATTACAAAGAGTATTTTACAGGAATCTTTCACCACGCTTTCTTCTCCGTCGGTCTGCCGATTTTCTTTACCTTCCTGGCAGAATGGCAAAGAAATGTGTATGTACCAGTCAGGCTCAGGCTGTCTTCCTGCAGCTGATCACGCCATCGCAGGCATAGGCTTTAAACCCATAGCGGAAATTCAATATGTCCGGTTTCCTCCATGGTGTCGTCCCATAAGGGCAGTTCCGGACAGAAAAGAAATAAGCGTCACGAAAGCGATATAAAGCAAGGCTGTTTCTGACCCCGTCTTCCTCAAGGCCTGCCGTCTCAATATGTCAGCAGTTCAAGATGCTCCGGCGTCCAGCCATGAAGATTCTGCTGCTGAAGCTTTACCAGTTTATAAGTGCCGGCGGGAACCATGATCTTCTTGTAACGATACGTGGTATACACTTTGGTGCCGGAAGGCTCTACCGTCATCGTGACTTTTGTGACACAGCCGTTCTTGTTTACCTTGTATTTATAAGTCATTTTCAGTGTCTTTTTCACCGGGCCGTTAATTTTGTCCAGCAGATACGCTTTGACTACGCGTGTTTTTTTGTCATACTTATACCAGTATGTAAAATCTGAAATAGAATTCTTGACGACTGTCTTAAGGTACTCCTTATTCTTTCCCAGGGTATAGGTGATCAAATCATTTGCGTCAGCGTCTTTCGTGCCGAAGCCTTCATGAACGATCAGCTTTTTCCCCTTGTTTTTCCAGGTATATAACTGGATGTACAGCTCATCAGAGTCCGGCCATCCGGTAACAGCCTTTGTTGCTTTTTTCCCGGAATAGGTGATTTTTTTCGTCGCGGTTACTATGCCGCCGGAGGATTTTGTAACGACATCGGTCAGAAGATTCCTGCTGTTGTAGGTGTAATAGATCCTGGAACCATAACCGTTTTTTTCTGCGCTTATCAGCCCCTTGCTGTTATAAGTATATGTACTGGTAAGTTTGTTTTCAGTTCCGTTAATATCTGTCTTCGATACCACGACCCAGACAGGGTTTTTATTTGCTGCGGCAGCTGTCTGCGGACTGATGATTACCGCAAGGAGCAGTAATACAGCAAATGATATCCGTCTTCTTTTCATCCCTTCTCATCCCCCTTCAAAAAAATAACTCCAGCCCCATTACAGCAGTCCTTTAAAGAAATCTATGATCCCTCTTTCAACTTCTGCCTTGATCTCATCATAGTTGTGGATCTCGTGGCGATATCCTGAATAAAGCTTCGTCGTTACCTTATGGCCGGTCTGGGCCAGCCAGTTTGTGGTCTGATATACACCTTCTCCCCAGTTTCCCACCGGATCCTGGTCTCCGCCAATGTTATAGACCGGGAGTCCCGCCGGAACTTTGGATGCCCACTCCGTTCCCTGGATGCAATCCATCATCTCACAGAAATAAAGCATGGACCGGTTGTTGGTCGGTTTCGTGAAAGCATCAAAGGGATCCGCAGCATGGTCATTCTGAACCCATGTGCTGTGGCAGATCCACTCATTTCCCAGCTTTACCGGTTCCTCGATCCGGGAGAACATGAAACCGAACAGCATGCCCGTGAACTTCGGGTCGGCTTCGTCACCCTTCCCTGCATCCACTGATTCCTTTACCGCTGCCATGGCTTCCGGCAGCGAAGGAAGGGCACCGCATGTGCCGCACAGCGTCACGCCCTTCAGCTCATTGCCATACTTCGCAATATAATCCCTCGCAATGAAAGATCCCATGCTGGGCCCGAACAGGAAATAAGGAAGGTCAGGATACATCTTTTTTACAAGCTCCGTCAGGGTATGCTCATCTTCCATCATGGTGTGGGCACCCTTCTCTCCCCAGTCTCCCCAGGTATGGTTCACGACCGCCGTCTTGCCATGGCCGACGTGATCATCCGCCGCCACAATAAATCCGGCATCCATAAAAGCAACGATCATATGGAAATATCGCCTTGAGTGCTCACCAAACCCATGGATCAGCTGGATGATCCCCTTTGGTTCACAGGCCGGCACATAGATCCAGCCCTGTACTTCATCACGCTCGTTGAATGATTTGAAACTGATTTCATGCAGCATGTCTTTTCTCCTTTCCCCGGGAATAGTGTTTGCATTTCCGGTATAAACACAGGTTATTCTTCTCCCTCAGTTCTTTACTATCTTTGTTCCCGCCCAGATCGCTGCAATGACACCAGCCAGCATCACGATCCCACCGACCGGCTGATTCCACAAAGCCACCGCTGCGCCTGCAGCTATGGCCACACTGACC
>CADCQE010000379.1 GCA_902803505.1 uncultured Lachnospiraceae bacterium
CTCATGCTCCTCTTCATGCTCATGGTGATGGTGCTCATGCTCCTCTTCATGTTCATGATGGTGGTGCTCCTCTTCCTCGTGCTCATGGTCATGATGGTGCTCATGAACGGGCTCGAGCTTCGTCAGGTCGATCTTCACGCCCTCCATCGTCTCCAGCACCTTCCTGCCTCCGAGCTGCGATACGGGAGTCGTGATAAAAGTCGCCTCTTCATTGAGCGGACGAAGAAGCTCCAGGGCCTGCTGCACCTTCTCCGCAGTGGCAACGCGCGTGTCCGTTCTGCTCAGGATCACCGTTCCTGCAGACTCCACCTGATTCTTAAAGAATTCCCCGAAATTCTTCAGGTACATTTTGCATTTCAGGACATCCACCACAGTCGTTGCGGAATTGATGACAATGCCGGCCTCGTCCTTGACGCGCTCCACGGCATGGATGACGTCGGAGAGCTTGCCGACGCCCGACGGCTCGATCACGATGCGGTCGGGATGATATTGCTTTGTCACCTCGGTGAGGGCCGTCCCGAAATCGCCCACCAGAGAGCAGCAGATACAGCCGGAATTCATTTCCCGGATCTCAATGCCGGCATCCTTCAGGAAACCGCCGTCGATTCCGATCTCCCCGAATTCATTTTCAATGAGCACAACCTGCTCGCCCTGCAATGCATCCGCAAGCAGGAGTTTGATCAGCGTCGTCTTGCCGGCACCTAAAAAGCCGGAAATAATGTCAACCTTCGTCATAAGATACTGCCTTTCTGCGGACAGGCGCCAAGGCGCCTCCGCCAAATTCTTTCATGAAATATTCTGTAAGGGGATCCGGCACCTTTCGCGGGCGGGAAAAGCACGGAGCGCCTCTTAAGCCGCCGCGGCGGGATCTGCCCGGTGACCCGGGTGTCCGGGGGTGCGGAATCGTCACCCTATAATTTATAGCACTAAGTCTCTCAATAGTCAAAGCGAAGCTCGGGTAGTAATTCCGCCACAAAACAGCAAAAACATGCTATACTGTCCATATTAAGAAGATATTTTGGGAGGACACGTTCATGGGCGGACAAACAGCAGAGAACCAATCCCCATCAACAGACAGCTCCAATCATACACATTCTCACAGCCATTCTCATTCCCGGAGACGTCACCACCACAGACACAGGAAACACCGCAGTAAACTGTACAAGGCCGTCCGGGCCCTCTTCATTGTTCTCCTGTGCCTCCTTGCAGCGGGAGCAGCATTTGTCGGCTACCTGACCTTTCATGAATACAGGCCGGCTGATCGGGTCAAGATCGAAGTTGTGGGAAATGCAAAGCGGACGCTCTCGCCGGGACAGGATCTTAAGATTCTCACATGGAATACCGGCTACGGCGGACTCGGCGACAATGCGGATTTCTTTATGGACGGCGGGAAGATGGTCAAGACCGCGGATATCGCGCGGGTCACTGAGAACATCACCGCGATCCGTGATGAGGTCGCCAGGATTGTTCCGGATGCGGTCCTGCTGCAGGAAGTTGATTTTCATTCCGACCGCTCCTACTCTATCGATGAAGGGCGCTTCTATCAGGCCGCCTTCTCCTCCTGCGACAGTGCTTCCGCCTATAACTACAAAGCCGTCTACGTCCCCTACCCCGTTCCCCCGATCGGGCATGTGGAGAGCGGGCTCATGACAATGTCTGCTTACCACATCGACAGCGCAGAACGAATCCAGCTCCCCTGCCCCTTTAAGTGGCCGGTGAGCGCGGTCAACCTCAAGCGCTGCCTGCTGGTGACCCGCCTTCCCATAGAAGGCAGCGACCACGAGCTCGCGCTTGTGAATCTGCACCTGGAAGCTTATGACAACGGAGAAGGGAAGACGGCGCAGGCCGAGATGCTGCGGGCATTTCTCCAGGAAGAGGCAGACAAGGGCAATTACGTCATTGCGGGAGGCGATTTTAACCAGGTCTTCACGAACGCAAATGCTGCGAAATACGAAGTGACTAAGGGAAACTGGGTGCCCGGCGAGCTCGACGCCTCGAAGTACTCCGAGGGATGGCAGCTGCTCATGGATGACTCCGTCCCGAGCTGCCGCTCACTGGAGGTGCCCTACAAGGATGCTGACAAGGAGACCTTCCAGTACTATCTGATCGATGGGTTCATCGTCTCCGCGAACCTGGCGGTCACGTCCTGTGAAGGCATCGACTGCGGCTTTGTGAGCTCTGACCACAATCCTGTGCTGTTGACTTGCCGGATGATTCAGTGAGATTCTCTCACATCCCTTCAATGTGCCTGCACAGCGCCCCAAAGGTCTCCTCGCTGAGGTCATGCTCCACTTTACAGGCGTCCTCCCGGGCGTTCTCCTCGCTCACTCCCAGGCGTATAAAGAAATCCGTCAGCACCTTATGCCGGTTATAAATGCGCTGCGCGATGTCCATCCCTGCATCCGTGAGGACTATGAAATTGGCGTGGTCCATCGTGATGTAGCCATTTTCCCTGAGCTGCTTCGTCGCGTAGCTGACCGAGGGTTTCGTCACGCCGAGCTGTTCCGCCACATCGATGGAGCGGATATAGCCGTGCCGCTCCTTCATCATGAGCATTGCCTCGAGATAGTCTTCTGCAGATTTCCTAATTTCCATGAATATGTATCCATCCTTTCAGAGTACGCACGTCTATGCTCCGAAGCTGCTTCGGAGCATAGACATGATGTGCACGCAACACTTTTTCTCAGCTTTTAACCAAGATTAACACATTCTAACAAAAGTTTCAAGTTCATCGTGCATTCGAATCCAGAAAGGTCTCAGGAATATCTCAGGAATTCACCGCAAGACCAGTATAAAGCTGATAGTACTTCCCTTTCTCCGCCATC
>CADCQE010000380.1 GCA_902803505.1 uncultured Lachnospiraceae bacterium
GGGACAGGACCAGTTTCCTGACAAAATATTATATGTGTTAAGAAGTAATCATTAAATCTTAAGGGGTGAAATATCAGATATGAGCTTAAAGCATTTGTATGGAGAAAACAAACAGATTATTGATGGCAATTATGACAAAGCGCTGGCAGTTAAATGCATGAACGGAACCTTCGTCGGCAAGGAGACAGACGGTATCGCCGCATACAAGGGCATTCCGTTCGTGAGTGCCCAGCCTGTTGGGGACCTGCGCTGGAAGGCGCCGGTGCCCTATGAACCCGACGACGGCGTGTACGAAGCATATTATAATGGAAAGACCTCCTGGCAGCCGAAAGGCGACCCCGCGGCCGAATACGTCATGGGAGAGGACTGTCTGCGTCTGAACATATGGAAGGCGGATGATGCGTCCGCGGAAAAGAAGCCGGTCATGGTTTGGATCTACGGCGGCGCCTTCGAGACGGGCGGCACGGCCGATCCGAATTACGAGGGTCACAATTTCGTCGCGGAGAATCCGGACATTATCCTCGTCACCATCGCGTACAGGGTCGGCATTTTCGGCTTCTTCCATCTGTCTCATCTTGCGGACGGAGGGGAATATACGGATGCACAGAATCTGGGACTTCTGGATCAGATGATGGCGCTCAAGTGGATCCATGAGAACATCGCGGGCTTCGGCGGCGATCCCGAAAACGTGACGATCTGGGGAGAAAGCGCCGGCGGCGCAAGCTGTACCCTGCTTCCGCTGATCGAAGGATCGCACAAGTATTTCAAGCGGGTCATCTCGCAGAGTGGCTCCCATCTTCAGACCAGATCTCCGGAGCAGGCGATTGCCTGCACAAATCAGGTGATGGAGGCGCTTGGATGCAAGACGGTTGCCGATCTTTTAAAGGTCGACCCGGAGGAGCTTGCGAATACGGCAGGGAACCTGTTCGGAATCTATCAGGTGCTTGGAATACGTACATTTCCTGAGAGGGACGGGAAATATCTCCCGGTGGAGACAGTGGATGCTTACGCGAACGGCGCGGCAAAGGACATTCAGTTCCTTCACGGCTGCAACAAGGACGAATTCTACACCTTCGCGGCAGCCACAGGACCGGAAGGCTTCGTTGAATGGGGCAAGCCGCGTAAAGAAGAGATCCTTGCAAAGCTCACCGATGAAGAGAAAGAGCTGGTCGAGAGTTATTTCCGTGATATTAAAGGAGAAGCCTATGAAGCCTACACCTGTCTGGTCGGACAGATGCTGTTCATTGCGACGCAGATCCGGGTAGCGGAGGAACTGGCAATAGCCGGCAACAAGTCGTACACATATTACCTTAGGGTGGAATCTTCTCTGCCGATCATAAAGGCCGGACACGCAACGGAGGTCGCGACCGTGCTTGCCCATCCGGAGCTGACCGACCTCACGGGCAGAAGATATGACGAAACGTTTGGAAAAACCATCCGCAAAATGTGGGTTCAGTTCGCGAAGACCGGCAATCCATCCCTTTCCGCGGATGTTTCCCCGGACGGAAAAGAGCATGAGTGGCCCCTCTACGATCAGAAGGACAGAGAAGTGATGGTCCTCGATGAGTTCGACATTCATCCGGAGAAGGAGGCCGACCTGAAGATCGTGGATTGGGACAGGAGCTATTTGCTGACCAGGTACTATATGCCCTGAGGCAGAACGAACCGTCCAAGTTGACACTGAAAAGCCTCGGCGGGTTTATTTCGAAAGCGGCTTCACCCGGCCGGGGCTTTTTTTGCGAAAATTAATTGGTTTATCACGTTTCGGACTCCGGTCAAAGGAGTGACATTCCGGAAGGTCATATAGACAAAGCAAATAAAAACCGGAGATAATGGATCGAAGTACAATTTGAATCGGAATGAGAGCTCTGTACGGTGAGAACAAAAAGATCACTGACGGCAATTACGATAAGTCGTTGGCAGTCAAGTGCATCAACGGCACGTTCGTCGGTAAAAAAGAGAAGAACGTTATTGCTTTCAGAGGCATTCCCTTTGTCGGTAAGCAACCGGTCGGGGAGCTCCGCTGGAAGGCGCCGGTGGAATTTGCCCCGGATGACGGCGTGTACGAAGCGCATTATTTCGGTCAGGGTATTATAGATGAAATGCGGCCGCATCTGCAGCACCATGACACTGGCGCGTTCATGGGCGATTTCTTTTTGCTGCTCGGCGATTTCCTTTTGCTGGTCAGCAATCTCTTTTTGCTGCCGGGCAATTTCCTGGTGCTGCCGGACGATTTCCTGCTGATGACGGCGGTCCTGCTCGATCTGATCGGACAGGATGAGGCTGTACATGGCCAGCGCGGAGAGGACGTAGCTGAGGTCTATGAGCGGGAAGACATCGGTGAACAGGTGTACGGTCAGCGAGATCACGATCGATAATATGGTGATAAGGAAAGACTCACTTTGACTCAAAAACGTGCTATAATGCTTTAACTGTGTTTCTTAAGAGTATCGCTCCGATGAGAAAACATTTGTAAAGAATGCGGAAATCGGACACATTTAATTGCATCGCATCCGGCTGTTGAAGGTGATTACGGAATCGCTGACTGGGAGAGGACCTATCCGCTGTCAAAGTATTTTATATTCTGAGTCTGCGGAACAAATAAAAATGAAATGGAGAACAAAGCAATGAAAAGAGCATTCAAGGACATGGTCACTTACGAACCCTATGACTATCTGAACAGCGAGATCACGGGAGA
>CADCQE010000381.1 GCA_902803505.1 uncultured Lachnospiraceae bacterium
CGTACAGATCGGATCCGGCGATGAGATTTACTATATGCCCTGTAACGAGTTTACGGCACAGCTGATGGGGGACCCCCAGATCAATATCTTCCCCGCGCAGATTTCCGGGACGGACGGGGGGTATACCGCTTCGATCGAAGTAAACGGGGAGAAGCTTACCCTTGCCCTTCCTGAGGACAAGGCAGTATCTGACAGGATTGCAAAGGACGGGATCACCCGGGCAGACCTTGGGATCCGGCCGCAGCACATCCGGTACTCCTTTGAGCCGGCGGAGGGATATTTCCGGACAACCGTTTACAGCTATGAGAGTATCGGCAATAAGTCCGTGATCTCCGCCGAATGCGGCGGCTACCAGCTGCGCATGATCGCTCCCAATGGCCTTAAGGTCGAGGTCGACAGTGAGATCTATCTTAAGCCTGAGCTGGACCGCGCTATTTTGTTTGACGCAGACTCCAAAGATTATGTCATCCGTTATGACGAGGAAACGATTAAGAGCTTTGCGTTGAAGGAGGTGCAGTGATGGCAGGCCTGACATTGGAACATTTATACAAACGCTATGACAACTCCGGGAAGAAGAAAAAAACCAAAAACGATTTCGCGGTCAAGGACCTGAACCTGGTATGCGAACAGGGGGAATTCATTGCGTTCCTTGGCCCCTCCGGCTGCGGGAAGACAACAACGCTTCGCATGATCGCGGGCCTGGAGGAGATCACGCAGGGCAATATCTACATCGGCGGCCAGCTGGTAAACAACCTCCATCCGAAGGACCGGCATATCGGGCTCGCTTTTGAGGACTATGCGATGTACCCGCCCCTGAACGTGTACGGCAATGTGGCCTTTAACCTTCGCGCCAAAGGCGTTGACAAAAACGAGATCGACAAAAGGGTGAGGGAGATCGCCCCCCTCATGCAGATCGAGGACATCCTGGACAAAATGCCGGTAAAGCTTTCCGGCGGGCAGAAGCAGAGGGTCAATATCGCGAGGGCCATCATCCGGGAGCCGGAGCTCCTCCTTATGGACGAACCGCTTTCCCACCTGGACGGCAAGGCCCGCCAGGCCATGCGCGTGGAGATCAAGAGGCTGATCAACAAGATCCGGTGCACGACGATCTATGTGACCCATGACCAGCTGGAGGCGATGTCCCTGGCGGACAAGATCGCCATCATCAACTTTGGCGTGCTGCAGCAGTTCGGGACCCCCACGGAAGTCTATGACGATCCCGTGAACGAATTTGTCGCGTCCTTTATCGGGGAACCGCCGATGAACATCCTGGAGACGACGATCATAAAGGCAAACGAAAAATTCTTCTTTACCTTTGACAAGAGCGACCTGAAGATCGCGGTACCGAAACGGTATTACAGTGTGGTATCGGACGGCTTCCGCTGCAAGATGGGCGTGCGCCCCATGGACGTGCTGATCGGCGGGGAGGACTCCGACGGCACGCCGGAAAAGATCGCCACTTTTGAAAACCTCGGTGATGAGAGGCGGATCGGCATCCATGTCGGAGATATCCTGCTGATGCTGATCACGGAAGAGGAAAAGCGCTATAAGAGGGGCGACATCATCAGGCTGGAGGTAAGGGGGGAGAAGACCCACCTGTTTGATATTGAAACCGGCGACCGCATCAGAGAGAAACAGGAGGCATGATATGGATTGGCCAAGTGTAGCTGCAGTTGTCCTGTTATTGGCGCTTGCATGGCAGATTTTCGGCTCTGTCTGGAATATTGTCGCCATCGTATGGGGATTATTCCGGGATAAATAAAATATAAACCTGGCTGGGAGGTATCTGATCACCACAGATACATTATAGCAGGAGTTATAGTAGGAGTACTATTATGAAACACCGGTTGCTGATCTGTACTTCTGTAATGCATATGCTTCGAATGCTTTTGACAGGCACAGTGAGGATCTGACCATCTATGGAACTGCCGGAACCACGGCCGAATCTTTTGCTCTGAATAACTCTATTGCCTTCAGTACCGACCCGATGCCCTGGCCTGTGGTGTCAATTCAGGGGCGTGTGTTAAGCGCTGATTATGATCCGCTGGAGGGTGTGACGGTGAGTCTGTATCTGGATGGTGATATGAATACCACACCGGCGACTGCAACCACAAACGGCAACGGTGTGTGGCGTTATGCAACTGTTTCAGATAGTTACCTGGTTTACGGTAACTAAATGAAACAGTTGCTTTTTTCTGTCTTTTTTTCGCCGCGGGCACTATGAGAAACGCATCAGCATTTCTGTAAGGATACGGATTACTTTTTTCGTATATATTTATAAAGAAACTTCATTTTATGAATAGAATTCAGAGGAAAGGACATGAAATATATGAAAAAAAAGCTGACAGCGATGCTGCTTGCAGGAACTCTGGCCATCGGAATCCTGTCCCCGTCTTTTGTGAAGGCGGAGGCAGAGACTGAGGCAGCTGAGCAGACGGACCTTTCGACTATGATCCGGAAGGAAGAAG
>CADCQE010000382.1 GCA_902803505.1 uncultured Lachnospiraceae bacterium
AAGTGGCTGGACGGCCCGTACAAGCCCTCCTCGGAAGTGCCGATGCACCCCGCCGTGATGCGCGCGCGCCCGGACGTAAAGGCAACCGTTCACACACACGCGATGTTCGCGACCATTATGGCGATGGGCGAGAATCCTTCTCTCCGCCCGATCACTCCTCCGCAGTGCGAGTTCACTCCGGTCGGAATCGTGCCGTTCACGATGCCCGGCTCCAATGACGTCGCGGATCTCGTCGTCAAGACTCTCGGCGCGGACGGCAAGGCAGTTCTCATCAAGAACCACGGCATGTTCTGCTGCGGCAAGAACATGAAGCAGGCGATGCATGCAGCCACCTATATCGAGGAGCTGGCCCTCACCACCTACTACTCCAAGCTGCTCGGCGTCTATGAGCCGATGCCGGAAGAGGCGGAAGCAGCCATGAAGGCTCTGATCGCTGCTGACCAGGCTGTCTGATCTTCATACGAATCCGTTATAGCGGACAGAGGGGGCATACCCCTCTGTCCGTTTTTATGTTATACTTAAATTTGGTTGTCAGGAAACATATTTACAGATAGAGGGGGAGAGCGCAGATGGCAAATTTTTTCTCGTCCGGGAACAGAGGATTCTACGGAGAGAGCGCTGACGAGAGAAGAAAACGGAGGCAGATTGAAAAGCTGCAGAGAGTGCTCCGCTCCTCCCGGGAGCCCATGATTCCGTTCCTGTGCAAGCTCCTTTTCTGGGGAATGATCATCATGTCGGTGCTGGACCTGATCATGGAGATCGGAACGCAGGTCAATGCGGAGAAGAAGCTGTCTGCTGCGGATTTCTGTTACAGAGTCAGCTGGTCCCTTCTTCTGATCTGGGGTTTCTTTGCCATTATCCTTATCATTCTGTCAGGAATTCAGCTGATCCGCATCCGCACGTCCGGTTACGAGGAGAGAATTTACCGCTTTAAGGACGAGCTTCGTCCGGATGAGAGTCTTTCGGATTATGACCGGGTGGAAGTGCCGGAGTCAGAGCTGGACCGCGATGCGCTGACGCTGTACTCGAAAGAGGTTCCGGGAAGCACCAGGACGAGATACCTGAGATATCTGATCATCGCAGGCACGGGACTTGCGGTAATTGCCACTGCGTTCCTGATCTGCCTGGCAGTTCGGGGAGGAGGCCTATGATTAATAAGGATCGGTTCCAGTTTATGGTCCAGGATCAGGCCATGGATGAGGAACATTTCCATCAGGAGGTGGAGCTGCTCTACATCCTGGAGGGCGCGGCCGATATCAATGTCGAGAAGAAGGTCTCGAAGCTCGGCACGGATGACATCTATGTGGTCAACGCGAACCGGAGACATTCCTTCCGCACCCAGGACGGGGAGATCATGATGCTGAGGCTTCTCATCAGCTATCAGCTGGTTACGGAGCAGTCCGCGGGCGGCGAGGTGATCTTCTGGTGCGATTCCTCCGTATCGGAAAGTGACAAGTACGCAAGACTCAGGCGCCTTCTCAGGCAGATGCTGCAGCACTATGTGGAGAACAGGGACTATGTGGATTCCTACGGGTACCTGGCGGACTGCTATGCGGTTCTGGAATATCTTTCCGCCCACTTTATGCTCCGGGCCAGTGACCTGCAGCGAAATGAAGACACTGACCGCTACGAGGAGCGGCTACGTCAGATCAACCACTATATCTACAACAATTATGACCAGCCGATCAGCATGAAGGAGCTCTCCGAGAAGCTTTACCTTTCCAACGGATATCTCTCCCGTTTCTTTAAAAAGAACTACGGCATGAGCTTTGCCGGTTATCTGACCAACGTGCGCGTGTTCCACGCTGCCGACGACCTGATCTACACGGACGAGCCGATTACCCGGATCGCCTACAACAACGGGTTCACTTCGGCTGCGCTCTTCAATAAAGTATTTAAAAAATCCTATGGGCAGACACCCTCTGAGTTCCGCCGGCAGAAAGCGAAAAAAGCAGAGAAGGATGACCGCCTTCACCAGGAGGAGCTGGAGAAGCGCCTGGAGAAGATGCTCGAGACAGATGACCTCGCAGGAGACGGAGAGCTTCAGACCAAAAAGGAAGTCTCGGGCGAGTACACGGTGCAGTTCTATGATGACCTGAAAAACTGCTGGGGAAATACGATCAATTTCGGCGATGCCTCGAATCTCCTGCACTCCTCGATGAGAGAACACCTGACGCAGCTTCACGATGCGCTCGGATTTCAGTATGTGAGATTCTGGGGCCTTTTTGTGGAGGACTTTTTCATCCGCCCGGAGCAGGAACACTATAATTTCAGCCAGATTGATTCGGTTCTCGATTTCATTCTGGAGATTGGCATGAAGCCGCATATCGAGCTCGGCATAAAGCCCCGCATGATTCACTATAAGCCCGGCGAGGCTGACGTGCGCAGCCAGGTCACGATGAGCGACTATTCGATCCAGGAGTGGGAGCGCCTCATGAAGGCTTTCATGCGCCATCTGTCCCACCATTACGGCCAGGATATTCTCGATGACTGGAGGATGGAGCTCTGGTTTGATGAGAGCTGGAGACAGGAAGAAAGCAGCGAGGAGAAGTACCTCCGCTTTTTCCAGGCGGCCTATACGGCAGTGAAGAGCTGCAATGAGAAAATCCAGCTCGGCGGGTACGGCATCCGCATGGATGCGGGATTTGACAGGCGGCTGGCATTTTTAAAAAAATGGAACCGGAGTGAGTGCCGCCCGGACTTCCTCTCGGTCATGTTCTACGCCTATGAGCGGAGAGAGGACGGGATTGACCGCTACGCGAAGAGAAATACGGACGACAAGGCGCTCCTGCACTCGCTGGTTAGGGAGAAGGCCCTGATCGCGGACAGCGGTATGTGGGATCTTCCGCTGATCGTGAGCGAGTGGAAGCTGACGC
>CADCQE010000383.1 GCA_902803505.1 uncultured Lachnospiraceae bacterium
CTGTTTCATGGGCCGCGTCACAAAATGCATCATCAAAAGCATGCTGATCGCTATGGCAGCTGCCATCTCGAGCAGGACAAATACGGCACAATTAATCAGATACCAGTGACGCTCCCGGACCACATCGTTCATATCCAGATCGACGCAGGCCATTCCCACCACTTTGTCTGTCATCGGGTTCTTTACAGGCTCGCAGGCTGTGAACAGCCATCCGTATTTCGACCGGTAAGGCGTTGGAGGTACGCGCTCATTGTCCTTATACCCGGCAACTGCCGGCACTTTTTCCTCAATCGATCCGATCGAGAACAGATTCTCCTGCGGATCCACGATGGTATAGGTGACCCCGTTTTCCATATACTGGAAGTAAATATCCGTTTCGTCGAACAGAGTCCTCGCTTCATCGCATGTCAGGGCCAGGACCTCGTATACACTGTAAAGACTGGAGTCCGAAAATTCCGGATCATACCAGCCGCTGTCGTACATTTCCGATTCATCGATTTCCGCCCGGGGCTTTGATTTCAGCCATTCGCGTATGATTTCCTCATCATTTTCTGCAATCGCGCGCGCTCTTACGCTTCTGAATTCATCCGTAAGAATGGCTTTCCGCAGATCTTCTATCAGTGTCCCTCCGAACTGAGATACTGAAACAGCAGCTTCTTCACATCTGGCAGAGCAGAATTCATCCACCTTATGGCAGTATGCACTGTAGCCTGTAGCCATCAGCCCAACGGATACTGCCAGTATAATGAAAACAATCAATATGTTCAGCCTGGTACGAAGAGATACACGCCGCTGTTTCATAGCTTTCTCCCCTGCTCGTTCTTGCTTTTGCCCGAAATGCCCTGCACCATTGCTGCAATGACCGCTTTATTCGAATCGGATCATTCTGTCAATTCCCGTAATATGAAAAATGTCCATAAGCTCAACAGAAGCGTTCTTTATGGCAAGCTGCCCATTCATCTTTTTATAGCCCGCAACCAGCTGCCTGATCCCGGCAGATGAAATATACTGAAGCTTCTCCATATCAATCACCATGCTTTCGGTCTTCTCATCAATGCCCTCAAGCTCTTTTTGAAATTCAGGTGCAGCCTGTGTATCCATCCAGCCCTCCAGTGTCAGTGTGACTGTATTGCCGTTCTCTGTTTTTGTGATCGTCATAATGAATGTATTCCTCCTGTTCTTATAGTTGTGATATCAGTTAACCTTAGTAATTGCCGGAAGCAATTGCCAAGACTAAGTGCATATAGGGAAAACGAATGGTTCTGCGCAGCAGGCATGTCATAAATGCCCCCGCGATCATCGTTACTATTTTCGGCCTCTCCCGCTACAGGCCACCGATCATCTGTACAGAATGCTCTCGTCAAAGAATGCCAGGCCTGCCAGATCTTCAATAAACTTCCGGATATATGTTTCGTCGGGGGTGTTCCAGAAGAATCCGGAGCGTGCCAGCACCTGATTGGTATATTCGCATTTCTCCTCCACAAGTACCGCTCCCTTGACAACGTCCTTGTACGCAAGGATGCTGGAGAGGACCGCTGCCTTCTCCGGATCCTGATCCGCCTCCTGCAGCCTCTGAAGGAAAGCATCGTCTTCCACCAGATCGATCCGGATGCCGCAATCCTGCATGACGCGGATGACATCAATGGCCGGCGTGCTGTGGTTATTCTCAGCATGGAACAGACAGCATTCCTTCGGCGTCCTTGCCAGATACATGAAGCTTCTCGCACTGGCATCAATGGGACCAAAGCGCATATCCAGATTCATGCTGGAGTAGGGAAATGCCTTCAGTATCGCATAGCTCCTGAGCTGTCCCATAGCGGAATTGGTCAGGAAATTAATCTGGAATTCTCCGTCCGATTCTCTGGCGGACAGGGAGCCCACACGAATCACTTTGGCGTCCGCTCCTTTCTGCGCGACAGCCTCCAGAACGATCCGTTCCGACAGAAGCTTTGAGGAGAGGTACTGGTTATCCGTGATCTGGCCGAAATACAGGCTCTGTTCATCCAGCTGCCTCATTTCGGATGGATTCGAGACCTTCAGAAAGCCTCCAACGGAGATTGTGGAAAAATGGATCAGCCGCGCACCTGTCGCAAGACAGAATCTGAGCGCGTTCTCCACTCCGCCCACATTGATATCCTCAATGTCCGTGCCGGATGAAAAGTGCTTCACATTCGCGGCGCAGTTGAACACGGTGTCAATGGGAAGCTGTTCCAGCTTCCTGAAGGTCTCATAATCGGTCACATCCCCATCAATCACCTCGATCCTCTCCTCCATTCCCGCGAGAGGATCCTGGAAATAATAAAACATGCTGTACCGCAGGCGCTCTAACGCAGACTTATATTTTCCCTTCCTGACGAGACACCAGACCTTCCCCGATTCATTTTTCAGATATTCCTCCAGGACATGGATGCCCATATAGCCGGTCGCGCCGGTCAGCAGGATATTCCCGATGGGCCTGCTCTTGGACGCATTAAAGGATTCGATGGTATTTCTGGACAGCAGCTCATTAATGGCGGTGTAATCGTAATCGTCAAATATGCTTGAAGTGCCGGAGGAAGGCTGCTTTGCCTCATCCTGCGTTTTGGAGAACAGGGCCGCAAGCGCGCGGGGAGTCTTGTATTTGAATACATCTCCGTACGACAGCGGATAATTCTCCTCTGATGCCCTGATCATGATACTGGTCGCCGAAAGGGACGTTCCGCCGCAGGCAAAGAAATCGTCCGTCGCGCCGATCCCGTCAACCTCCAGCACCTCCTGGAACAGTCTGCAGAAGAATTCCTCCGTCTCGTTCTGCGGTACTTCATATTCCTTATGCTCAGGTGCGGCCTCTACTTTCGGCAGCTTCTTTTTATCAATCTTGCCATTGACCGTCAGTGGCATTTTCTCCAAGCGGGTCAGCACGCCGGGAATCATATAAGGTGTCAGTGTCTTCCCGATCTCTTCACGCAGCTCCTGAGGGGAAATATCCCGGCTCGCGGTGTAATAGCCTGCCAGGAACTGATTGTTCTCTTTTCCGGTCATGATGACAATGCTGGTCAGCACGCCGGGAACAGCGTTGATC
>CADCQE010000384.1 GCA_902803505.1 uncultured Lachnospiraceae bacterium
CCTTCCTGATGAGGTAATCGCGATCATGAAGAACCACAACGAATTCATCTCCGCCGGTACGGAAAACCGGGCTGTGCTGGAAAATGTTGCAGATCATCTTGCTTGCGCTGCGGATATACTCATCTCCTGCTTTGTGGCCAAGCGTATCATTGATCACTTTCAGGCCGTTCACATCACAGACGACAATAGCAAACCGGTCTGATACCCCGGCTTGAATGGAAGCATCGATTTCCTTCTGTTTCAGAAGAAAGGCATGCTTGCTCTTTACTCCGGTTAACGGATCCGTCAGGGCGACCGTCCGGGCCTCATCACGCTCCTTCTCCGCTTTTTTCTCCCGCCTCTCCATTGAAATATGATTGACGAGCATGACAACCAGGGACAGGCCAAATAAGCCGACGATCACGAAGACGCTGGTGTTGTCGGCATCATGGAGCCTTTTCAGCTGTACCGCAAGAAACTCTTCCTGGCTCTGTTCAAGAATTTCGGGATCCGCCGTGCCCTTCATGTAGGCATCGATCTCCGCTACGATGGCGTTTTCCCTGTCTTCATTTAACCTTTCCGCCCAGGTCATTGCCATCAGGACGATAAAGACAAGCAGGGACAGCCAGACCACGATGGCTTTACCGAATTTTCTGTCATGGTCCTTGCGGATGACCTGGTTGAAGTACAGCACCCCGAGAAATGACCAGACGGCCATAAGCACATAAGTTTCCGTTGCAATCGTGTAATCGGAAAAGAAGCTCGGGAAAAGCAGGAACACCGCGAAGGCGACTAAAATGAACAGGCAGAAGCCGCTGATGATGCGGTTCTTTTTAACGCCTTCCTGTCCCGAAGCCTTAAATACAGCTACAGACACAAAGCCGTAGATCATCGTAGCGCCAAATGTCGTGGCATCCACGATCCACCCGATGGCCGTCCTTCCGAGGAACGGGATGGGGAGGGAAACAATGAGCACCAGGAGGATGGTCCGGACAGGAATCTGCTTATCACTCAGGTCAGCAAAACGCCTGGGCAGAATGCCATCCTGCGCCACGGCATAGCACAGGCGGCTGAGGGCGCGCAGCATACCGATCAGGCTGGTCAGAACCAGCGCCATGAGGGACGCCATCAGGATATTGACGCCGGCCTGGCCGAGATAATGGTTTGCGGCATAGAAGGCCGGAAGCCCTGCGATCCCCTCAAATTCATCCAGCCGGCTGATATAGTCCATCCAGCCTGTGCAGCCCTCCGGATAAGCGGTCACGCTCAAAAGGACGACAAAGATATACAGCGCGGTGGTGACGGCCACGGAAATGACAAGAATGCGGAACATGTTGCTGTGTTTAAAGCTGTATTCCTCGGACGAATGGGATACGGTTTCAAAGCCGATAAAAGCCCAGGGTGAGATAAAGGCAATACGCATGACCTGCCGCAGGACGTTTGTATCCGGAATGAAGGCCGGGCTCATACTCATGCCGGAGCGGCCGTGGCCTGCCATGGCCACAGCGAAACAGACAGTAATGCCGACGGTGAAGACCAGCACCATCACCACCATGATCCGGGCAGTCGCCTTTTTGCTCTTCATGCACAGCAAACCGACAAGCCACATCACAACCAGGGTCACAAGCGCTTCCCCGAGATAGACTTCATAGCCAAAGACTTTGAAGAGATACCATCTCTTAAAAACCGCCCGCAGGAAATACCGGGCAAACAGGGGGATGCTTGTGGCGTTCGCCCAGAAGATGGATGCGTAGATCAGGAACATGAACCACGCAATCAGGAAGGCGAAGTCATAGCCGAAAAGCTGCTTCACATAGTTGTACAGGCCTCCTGCCCCCGGATAGCGGTTCGCCAGGAAATGATAATGGCTGGACACCATCAGCATCATGGCAAATCCGATCAAAAGGCCAAGGATGGAACCCATAGGCCCCGCCTGGGAGAGATAGGATCTGCTGGTGACAACAAGCGACCCCCACCCTATGGCGGAGCCAACTGATAAAGCCCAAACCGCCAAAGGCGAAAGATAGGGCTGGAGTCTGACTGCATTGTTAGTAGCAGATGCTTGTTCCTTCATTTTACTCACTCCTCTGCG
>CADCQE010000385.1 GCA_902803505.1 uncultured Lachnospiraceae bacterium
ATTTTTAAAATGTCGCAAAAAGAACCGTCCCTACTGCAGCATTTTCTGTCGCAAAAAGAACCGTCCCCACCGCAGCATCCTAATACCGGTTCATGCTGTACCCAATCCCGACATGCGTCCGGATCAGCGGCTCCTCGCGGGCCACGTCGCCGAGCTTCTTCCGAAGTGTCGCCATATGGACCCGGAGAGACACGATATCCGTCTCAACGGATCCTCCCCAGATCTCCTTGACGATGGAGGAATATGTAAGGACTTTTCCCACATTCAGCGAGAGCAGCTTCAGCAGCTTGTATTCGGTCAGGGTCAGGTGGACTTCCGTGTCCCCGCATTTGACAAGCGCTGCCTTGTAATCGACCAGAAGGTCTCCGTTCCGGAAGACGTCGCTCTCCCCGCTCCCGCTCTGCAGGAGGGAAAGCCGTCTCTGAACTACACGAATCCTGGCCATCAGTTCATCCGTGGAGAAAGGCTTGGTGAGATAATCATCGGCCCCTGCATCCAGGGCGGCAATCTTGTCGGCGTCGTCGCTTCTGGCACTGATGACAATGATCGGCATATTGGACCATGAGCGGATGCTGCGGATGACTTCCGTCCCGTCTGTATCGGGCAGCCCGAGATCGAGGAGGACCAGATCCGGCTTCAGGGAGGTTGAGAGCATGACGGCGTCGGCGGCCCGCACGGCAGTGGTGTATGTGTATCCATGGACTTTCAGTGTGACAGAGATCAGATTCCGGACGGACTGGTCATCTTCAACAATCAATATCTGGAACTGCTTCATGATCTGCACCCTCCCAGATCTTCAGGGTGAACTCAAAGCTCGCTCCTGAAGGCATATTATCCTTCACCAGGATCGTCTCGCCGTGAGCCTCCACGATGGATTTACAAAGGTTTAAGCCGAGCCCCAGACTCTTGCTGCTGTCGGCGCCGGCCTGCTTGCCGGTATAGAAAAGATCAAAGATATGTGCCTTCTCTTCATCCGGAATTCCCGGACCGTCATCGGTCACGCCGATGAGGACCTTGTCCCCTTCCCTCCGGTCCCACACCCGGATTGTCGTATCCTGCGGCGTGTGTTTGACTGCATTGCTGATCAGGTTATTCATCACCTGGAGTATGAGGCTCACGTCCATCCGGGCCACCAGGCACTCATCGTCACAGGCAAGCAGGATATGATGACCGGACTTGTGGCGCCTGGCGTGTCCTGCGGCTGCCGCAAGGACGTCAGAGACAACTTCCCCGGTTAAGCTGATCTCCACATGCTCCTCCAGCTTGGTGATGGACAGAAGGTTCTCCACCAGATCAATGAGCCAGATGGCATCCTCGTAGATATCCGAGTAAATCTGCTTGCGCTCCGCGGCGCTGAGCTCTTCTTCATGCATCTGGAGATTTGCGGCATTTCCGGAGATCGAAGTCAGCGGCGTCCTGAGATCATGGGAGACAGAGCGCAGAAGCTTGGAGCGGAAGCGCTCATTCTCGGCAATGATCTGCGCGGCCTCCCTCTCTTTCCGGTTCCGCTCACTCTCCAGTGAGAGCGAGCAGGCGCCAATCAGGGAGAGGAGGAGATTTTCTTCAAATGGATTCAGGTCATTCTTCCCGCCGGCAATTGCAATGATACCATAATTGCTGTTTCCTGTCCTGACAGAGAGATATTGATATGCGGCTTCCGGATAGTATCTTGTGCCCCAGCCTGCCCTGATGCCGTGCTTGAAGGTCCACCGAATGGCATTCTCATCCGGAACGCTTTTGATCTTTGCAAATGCCTCATCCGCAAGCAGCTGCTCTTCTCCTGCTTCCGTATAGAAGAAAATAGCGTCTCTCCCGAGCAATTCCTTCAGCTGCATGGTGATCACCCCGGTGATCTCGGAGCAGCTCTCAGCCTGCTGCAGAAGCTCGGACGTATTCAGCAGGATCTGGGCCTGATAGGCATTGTTCGTGGCCTGCTGCATGGAGCGCTTCATTCTGCTGGAGAGATTGCCCGTGATGATCGCCGCGATTACGGAGACCAGATAGGTGACCATATAATACGGGTCATAAACCAGCAGGGTAAAGCGCGGATCAATAAAAAGAAAATTGAAGAGAAGGATGTACAGAACAGCAGCAATGATGCCGTAGATACTGGCGGCTGTCGTGACCGAAGTGAGCAATACAGCCAGAATATAGATGGTGATGATGTTGCTGTTGCTGAAGCGGGAGCGGTCAAAGACTGCGGAGATCGCCGTCGCGCAGATCATAATGATGGCGAGCTTCAGGAAATCATCCAGATTCAGTACGCTGCGTTCTTTGACGATCAGTCCGGAAGGGCGAAGGCTCATGACAGAACCCGGGATAATATGGACATCCACGTCGGGAAGACTGTTTACCAGCCT
Source organism: uncultured Lachnospiraceae bacterium (assembly GCA_902803505.1). GTDB lineage: Bacteria > Bacillota > Clostridia > Lachnospirales > Lachnospiraceae > Chordicoccus. The sequence goes on from CADCQE010000385.1 coordinate 2,361, forward strand.
GTAGACCGGGAGGTGGCGAAGGAAAGGACCGCCCTTCGATGGACCGCTGTAGCCGATAAAGAGATGGGTGACGCCGTGTTCCGCAGCATAATCGACAATGGCCCCCAGTACATCCGTCTGGATTACGATCTCGACAGCGGCTCCCAGGCTCTTCGCCATTTCCATATTCTTCTGCAGATACGGATCATTTCTGGTGCGCTTTCCGTTATCAACGAACAGTGCCGTGAAGGCTTTGCTGTTCTCCCGGGCGAACCGGGCCGCACTGCGCAGAACCTTTTGATTACTCGGTGAGGCTGACAGGCAGACCAGCACATGTATCCTCTGCCCGTTTTCCAGTATCTCCGTCTGCATTCCGTTTTACCTCTGTAAACGCCGTTTCTTTCTGATCTTATGATTCCTGATCTCTGCATAATGCTCTTCGATCTCATTGTATTCTATCACATCAAAGAGCTTTTTGAAGAAGAAGCGTACTGCCAGAATATCGAGGGGGAGGCTTATGATCAGCAATGCAATGAATAAGTAATGTACCGCCATGATCCGATTTCCTTTCCTGTTTCGAATTTGTGTCAAATGCTGTGAATCGGCCGCTCAGATCCGGAACAGTTTGTGAAGCTCTTCATATTTTCCAAGGACAAGCATCATCTCTTCTTTATGCAGGACCGAATCAAAGGACGGGCTCATATCCATTTTTCCATTCCGCAGTCCCAGAATATTGATGCCGTATTTCCTTCTGACATCGATTTCCCCGATGCGCTTATTATCCCATTCCGGAGGAATCTTTACTTCGATGATGGCGTATCCGTCTGTGATCTCCACATAATTTTCAATATTGTCCGAGGTATAGCGGATTGCGGTCCAGTTTGCCAGCTGCTTTTCCGGAAATACGACAGAGTCCGCGCCGTTTCTCAATAAGAATTTCTGCTGCGTCATACTGGAGGCCCGGGAGACCACTTTTGCCGCGCCGAGTTCCTTTAAGAGGGAGGTGATCTCAAGAGATTCGAGAAAGCTGTCCCCTACAGCCACGATACAGACGTCATAGTCCCTGATGCCAAGTGAGACCAGAAAATCCTTGGAGGTGGCATCCCCAATCCGGGCGCTTGTCACGACATCCATTACTTTTTGGATTCTGTCTTCTTTTTTGTCTACGGCCATCACATCATGACCCAGTTCACTCAGCTTCTGGGCAGTGTACTTGCCGAATCTTCCTATCCCGATCAGAAGAATGTTCTTCATCCCTTTTCCTCCTTCATCCCACGACAACCGTCTCCTCCGGCAGCCTGCCAGGGTCGTGTCTGCCGGCAGACAGGGCCGAATAAGCCAAAGTCAGGCCGCCGACTCTCCCGAAATACATAAACAGAATCAATATGACCTTGCTCACAATGCCCAGGCCCGGCGTAACCCCCATTGACAGACCTACAGTACCAAGAGCTGAAGCACATTCAAACATACAGTCCAATGCCGGCAGATGCTCTATGGCGCTCATGACAACGGTGCCGATCAGAAGAAGCACAGTATAGAGAATCAGCAGCGTAAAGGCTTCTATGACTACCTGGGAGGAAATGCTTCTCCCGAAGGCACCAACTTCCTTTTTCCGGCGGAGAGAACTCCACGCAGACAGGAGTATCACCGCAAGCGTCGTGGTCTTAAGACCGCCGGCTGTCGAGCCGGAGCTTCCTCCGATCAGCATCAGCGTGATCATGATCAGGCGGGATCCCTCGCTCATCTCCTTCAGGCCGGCCGTATTGAAGCCTGCGGTCCTGGTTGTAACGGATTGAAAGGCAGACAGCAGGATGCGGGTGAGCGGAGCCTCATTTTTGAACTCAAAGAGAGCAAAGAAAATAGCGGGAAGCAGAATCAGGAGGGCGGAAACCAGCAGGATCAGTCTTGTCTGGAGTCTCAGCTTCTTCCAATGGAAACGGGTTTGAAAGAGATCCTCCCAGGTCATAAAGCCGAGTCCGCCCGCCACAATCAGCGCCATGATGGTGATATTCACAAGGACGTCTCCCCGGTATCCGCACAAGGAGTTGTAGGGAATCCTGTCGCCGAGAAGATCAAATCCCGCATTGCAAAAAGCCGAAATGGAATGAAATACGGCTTTAAAACATCCCTGTGAGACCCCGTAGTCTCGGATAAAGGGCAGTAAGAGAAGGAGAACCCCGATCCCCTCCGCAGCCAGCGTGAGCAGGAGGAGAAAGCGCGTGAACCGGATGATTCCTCCGATCTTAGGGGCATTTACGGCATTTTGCATCAGGTTGCGATGGCGAAGGCCGATGCGCTTCCCGGTGAGCAGGGAGACGCCGATCATGCAGGTTATGACGCCCAATCCTCCAATCTGGATCAATACCAGAATGACAGTCTTGCCAAATGGGGACCAGAAGCTTGCCGTGTTATGGACGACAAGTCCGGTCACACAGACCGCCGAGCAGGAGGTGAAGAGTGCATTGAGGTAAGAACAATGACTTCCATCGGCACTGGAAACGGGAAGGGACAGGAGAAGACTCCCGATGAGGATGATCAGGCTGAAGCTCATGGTGATCATCTGGAAGGGTGTGATTTTTCTGTAAATCATCTGAAGCTTCATATGCTTTCTCCGTCACTGGCTTCGCTCTTCTTCTCCTATTTTCTCCCTGTAAAGATAAAGAAGGTGTTAAGATCTTGAGGATGATATAAAGATTGTATTAAAATGCTGCGGTGGGGACGGTTCGATGCTGCGGTGGGGACGGTTCTTTTTGCGACAGAAAATGCTGCAGTAGGGACGGTTCTTTTTGCGACATTTTTAAAATGTCGCAAAAAGAACCGTCCCTAC
>CADCQE010000386.1 GCA_902803505.1 uncultured Lachnospiraceae bacterium
AGGTTCCGACGGAGCTCCCGGGCGTGGATCCCGCAATCCTGGATCCCCGCGACACCTACAGCGATGCCGCTGAGTGGAACAAGAAGGCAGAGGATCTGGCCGGGCGCTTTATCAAGAACTTCGTCAAGTACGAGGGTCACGAAGTGGGCAAGGCCCTTGTTGCGGCAGGCCCGAAGCTGTAAAGAAACATTTCTGATTGCCTAAAAAAAGCAGGCTGCTCATTTTTGAGCTGCCTGCTTTTTTGGTGTGACACAGGGACGGTTCTTCCTGACCCACAAGTGGTTCAGAAAGAACCGTCCCTGTGTCACACTATGCCTTTACGCCCGCGATCAGCTTCTCACCGTCACGCTCCCGGACAGAGACAATCCTAAGTGTGACCGGGCAGGGACCGCTGCTCAGCTTCAAACGGTACTGCAGTTCATAGGATCCCTTCTTGTGGATCTCCTTTAGAACCTGGTCCTTACTAAATTCAGCTAGGTATTTCGGCAGGTCTTCCTCATAGACCACCTGAATTCCGTCCTCAATCCCCCGCAGGAAGAAATCCTCACCGCTCTTGGCAAAGCCGAGAGACGCATATTCATTTGTTGCAATATATTCATAATATCGATTCGTCTCAGGGTCTACCGTATAGAGGGAGAGGTACCCTCCGGTCAGCGCCATGATCCGCGCGTAGGCGGTCTCTTCTCTCTGTATCTTCTCAGCAAGCTCATGCTGCTTCATCTGAGAATCGACAAGGCTGATGCCGATGATGAGATGTTTCGGATCCGGCTGCATCCGCATGATCTTCATATTGACGTACATCGGTGTCCCGGTATCGATCAGCCGGTATGTGGTCGCGAACACGCCCTGCTCGTCCAATTCCTTCAGGATATTCTCCTTCGTGAAGATCTCCAGGAAAGGCTTTCTGTCCTCCGCGTAGATCCGTATCATCGCATCTCTCCTCGCAGTATCAAAAAAATGCTCCCCGTGCCGCTCCTTCGCCAGATCCTCGCCGCCCACGGGTGAACTGTACTCGATAAAGAGATCCGTATCCAGATCCACATAGTAAATATTGTAATAGTCGGCAGCCAGAGCCCGGGCTATGTTGGCGTAAGTCGTACCTGCATCAGAATCGACAATGGAAAGAACCGCCACGGCGATCGCCGTTGTTCCGCTGAGAGGATTGACCGCAATTTTCCGGATAATGTAATGTACCTGGGCCCCGTCCAGCATCTGCTCGTCAAAAAGTGTAAGACTGTCGGATTTGCAGCAGCGCAGAAGATGCTTCTCGAAGGTCTCACTTACCCGGAAAGTAACGTCATTTTCAAAGGGATCCTGGCAATTCCTGTCGCCATTGAACCGGCCTACAAAATCTCTGTAAGAGTGGTTGCTGCGGACAAGATGCATATTCCCGTCCCTCAGCTCAATGATTGCCATGGGAATGGTGTTGGAGAAATTCTGGATCGCCCTGTCGTCTTCGCTTGCAATCGTTCCCAAGTCAAAGAGATTGACACGCCCGATGGCCTCGTAATAACCGGCCTCGGCGGGATTCTCATTTCCTACTTGGCATCCCCTCTCATATCGCTCCATGATCTTGTCAAGCGGCGTCGGCTTTTCAAAGAAATATCCCTGCAGCTTCAGGCATCCGCTCTCCCTCAGGAAACAGACCTGCTCCTGCGTCTCCACACCTTCGCACACTGTGTCGATTCCAAGGGAGATGACCATCTTCATGAGCTCTGTCAGGATGACCTTGCCGCTGTCGCCTTCATCCAGCTTCTTCATGAAGCTCATATCGAATTTGATCAGGTCAAATTGAATACTCTGGAGCACATCTATGGAGGAATAGCCGCTGCCGAAATCATCCATCCAGACGGAGAAGCCCAGATCGTGGAAGCGCTCCACCTGGTGCTTCATGAAATCAATATCACTTCCGATGACGCTCTCTGTGATCTCGATCGTGATCAAGTCCCGGCCCACACCGGCTTCATCCACCCGCCTGCAGATCTCCTCGACAATGTCACAGGCATCAAAATCCGAGCGCGAGAGATTGATGGACTGCGGCACGACATAAATCCCGGCCTCTTTCTGGAGCTTTATCTTCTTAAGAACCTGCTCCAGGATGCAGAGATCCAGCTTGTAGATCAGCTTCGCGTCTTCCAGGAAGGGAATGAATTCAGCGGGAGACAGGAAGCCTCTCTCCGGATCAATCCATCTCGCCAGCGCCTCCTCATCACTCGCCCGGCCCGTGACCGCGCGCACGATGGGCTGGTAATAGACCTGGATCCATCCGTTTTCAATGGCTCTGTCCAGGTTTGTGAGAATATACTGTCTGCGCTCTGCCTCAATCCTCAGGTCCTGATTATAGTATTCATAGCCGGATTTGAACGTATTCCTGAGGCCGTCACAGGCCAGCTTTGCCCTGTCACAAGCTACGGAGACAGGGACATTTTCTACACTCGCTTTATAAATCCCGATCTGCACGGGAAGGTTATTGCCGCCATTTAAGGTCTGACAGGCTGTAAGGAACTGATCCAGCTTCTCCTCCAGTCCATCCGCCTCGGAAAACGCAAGGAAGTGGTCTCCGCTGATGTGGCAGCTACATTCATTTTTAAAAGTATAACTCAGCATCTGGGCAAAGGCCTGGAGCAGCCTGTCCCCTTCCGTAAAGCCATAGCGCGCATTAAAGAATTTCATGCCGCTCAGGTCGAAGAACAGAAGTACAGGATCTCCGCCAAGACGCTCTATCTCTGATTTCCCCTCTGAAGCCAGCTCAAAGAAGTAAGTCATTCTCGGCAGTCCGGTCAGTTGATCGTACTCACTGGTCCGAAAGAGCGTCTGCTCCCGGAGGGCATGACTCAGGCCCTTGTTTACACCGGAGCTGTATTCCACTGCGCCTTCGAGATAGGAACCCTCGTCCATAAACCAGATCTGGGAGATCCGGATCCCCTCCCCCTTATCCAGGTGCCTGCCGACGGCGTGCACGATGTGGTACTCGGGGCCGCCGCTCTTCTTATTCCGGAAAACAAGATCCAGCTCATTGTCCTCTCCCGAGAGAAAGCGGAACGATCCGCTCGCGAACTTCGTCACGTCATCCGGGTGGATATTGTGGAAAATGTCGAAGTTGATGCGCGATGCGGCGTCCTCACGATTCTTATAGGAGAACAGCTCCAAAAAGCCGTCAGAAGTCAGGAGAACCTCAATCTGGTTCCCGGTGAACTGGTAGAATGCTATAGGAAGGATCAGGCTCTCTAACGCAGCCCTCTCTTCAGCGCTGAAATGAAATAATGGCATGAGGTTCACCACCGCTTCCGTGATAGCAAATACTGACTCTTATTATTTCTAGTTTAACACATGAGGTGGGGGTTAGCAATGCTGCGGTGGGGACGGTTCTTTTTGCGACATAAAATGCTGCAGTGGGGACGGTTCTTTTTGCGACATTTTTAAATCTCGCAAAAAGAACCGTCCCCACTGCAGCATTTTA
>CADCQE010000387.1 GCA_902803505.1 uncultured Lachnospiraceae bacterium
AAAAATGTCGCAAAAAGAACCGTCCCTACTGCAGCATTTTTTGTCGCAAAAAGAACCGTCCCCACTGCAGCATCATTCCTTCTGGCAGGGATCCAGCAGATCTGTGCGCCCCCGCTTCTTAAGCAGGAAAATAATCCCTCTCTTAATCAGATCATAGAGAACCGCAAAGAGCGGAGCCCCGACGAGCATCCCGAACACGCCCCACATCCCGCCGAAGACCAGGATGGCGAAGAGAATCCAAAAGCCCGACAGCCCGAGCCGGTCGCCGAGAATCTTAGGCCCGATGACATTTCCGTCCACCTGCTGCAGGATAATAATGAAGACCACGAAGATGAAGCACTTCAGCGGCGAGACGGTAAAGATCAGAATCGCGGAAGGAATTGCCCCCAGGTACGGCCCGAAGAAGGGAATCAGATTCGTCACGCCCACCAGGACGCTGATCAGCATCGCATAGGGCATCTGTGTGATCATGGTGAACAGGAAGCAGATCACGCCGATGATCGCCGAGTCAAGAATCTTGCCGTGCACAAAGCCGCTGAACATGTGGTCCGCGATGCGCGCCTCGTCCCGGATCCAGTCGGCTCCCCGCTTCGGGAAAATCGCATAGACGATCAGCTTGATCTGTTTCAGGAAGGTCTCCCAGCCGCCGAGAATATAAGCGGAGATAATGCAGCCAAGGCCAAAGTTCGATAATACGCTGAGAACCCCCTTGATGCTCTTCGTCATTTCCGGCAGCAAGGTCTGGAGCTTCGGCAGAAGTCCATTCTTCAGGAAATTGGAGATTGACGTGGTCAGCGTGCTCACGGCATTCTGTATCGCAGTGACAAGCTCGTGGGAGAAACCACCGTGATCGAATTGCCCGATCCAGGAGCTGAAGGATGCCAGCATACTGGGAATCTGTGCAACAATATTGGAGAGGCTGTTGATGATCTCCGGCAGCACGGCCAAAATCAGAATAATGATAATGAGAAGGAAGATCACCAGCGCTGTAAGCAGGGCCAGCAGGCGGATGAGCTTCTTCCTCCGCCCCGTCTTCTTGCGATCAAAGCAGCTGGTGTAAATGTGCTCGATTTTCATGGAAAGCGGATGCAGCAAATAGGCAATGGCAATTCCGTAGAAGAAGGGCATAAAGAGCCCGATGACCGCATGAAAGGCATTCACAAGCAGATCCGGACGGAAAAAAATCAGCGCCACAAGACAGATCACCGCGGCAAAAGCCGCAACGGCGATCAAGATATACCGGAGCTTATATTTTTGTTGAGGTTCCATCATCGACCTCCATTCCTTGCAGATATTGCCGCCCTGGACCTGATCCTGACGAAAGTAAATGATCTGACAGAATTCATTTTCTGTACCAATCACACAAGAAAACTATATGACAAGCGCAAAAAGCTGTCAATACAGATAAAATGCTGCGGGGGGGACGGACCGGGTCCAGGTGACCGGGACGACTTCCGGCTACACGCAGATCCAGCAGCAGAATCTGGAATGCGGCAGGAGCATCCAGGGGCCGGATGAGGACAACCATCTCAACGTGGCGGTGGTCAACTACGAACTGGTCCAGAGCATCATGCACCTGGAGGATGTCCGCGAAGCTCTCGGGCACGAGATCTATTTATACTAGTTAACCTTAGTAATTGCCGAAGGCAATTGCTTAGATTAACTGCATATAGGGAAAACGAAAGGTTCCGCTCCGCGTCCTATACCGCACGCAAGGCCGCGAAGAAGAAGCCGATTGATGCGCTGCACTATGCCGGGTAAATCGAAGCATTACGACAAAAACTTCTCCCTGAGTATCGCAATTTCTTCTTTGGTCACCCCCAGCGCTTCCTCAATATACCCAAGCGGCGACCCATATTGCTTCTTCATCCAGTCAATGCAATTCTTCATGAATGCCGGATTCACCTGGTCCATCACACACAGGAAGGTCTCCACATCTTCCACGCCGCTTGCTTCCAGCATCCTCCGCTCCTTCACAATCAGCTCCGCGTTATACTCATTGGTCAGGCAGTAATCATGAAGAATCGTCTCCTCGTCGACCCCCAGCGCAAACAAGATCAGCATCGCCGCGCAGCCGGTGCGGTCCTTCCCCTGCGTGCAATGGAAGAGGATGGACTTACCCTCCGGCAGTGCGAGCAGCTCCCTGAAGAACTGGCTGTAACCTCTTTTGCCCAGCTCTGATGAAAGAAATACAACATAGAGCTGATCCGAAAAGAAGCCGTGCCGGATGAGCAGCCCGATTTCTTCAAACCAACTCCCGTGGCGCATCTTCAATGCCGTGTACTCTTTCTGGAGCTCCTCCGGAAATGAAGCCTCGCCATCAAGAATCGCGATCTTCACATATCTCACATTCTCAATCTGCGGATCCGGGGCCTTCTCAATCTCCTTCTCCATGCGCAGATCCACAATCGTGTCCAGATGATAGACCGAGGTCAAGAGATCCTTATCCTCTTCCGACATCGCATTCAGCCCGGCCGTCCTAAGCAGTACTCCCTGCTTCACGCTTCTCCCGTCATTCGTCTTATATCCGCCCAGCTCCCGGGCGTTCCCTACACTTGTCAGCTGAAACATCTTTTCTCCTCTTTGGATGCCCGTCTCCACTTGTTCGCATCGCGCTTTTAATTCTACCACACTCCAGGCCCTCCTGGCTGCAAATATCGCAGACATAAAGAAGGTTCTTTCGCAGCATTTCTGCCGCAAAAAAAGCCCTCCTCACCAAAGCAACAGCTGCATAAAATGGCAGCTACACCGCTACATCAGCTGCATAAAAATGGCCATCTCCACCGCGGCATCAGTTGCCTAAGAGCTCCGGAGGTGATATAGTAGTGCCAATCACACAATTATTCTGATCACAGCAATGTGAGGAAATAGAACATGGAAAATGACGAGAAGACCCGCCTCAATGAGGACACCCCAAGCAGTGCCGACACTCCAAGCAA
>CADCQE010000388.1 GCA_902803505.1 uncultured Lachnospiraceae bacterium
ATAACTGCCGCCGCCGATCAATGCGTTCAGGGACACATTGTGGTGAGGGGCCCGAAACGGCCTCGCAGTCAAAAGCCCTGTCCCTGCATCCAAAAGCCCTGAACTACTGTGTATTTTTGTTACTTCCAGGGACTCCGCTTCCGACATCTTTGGAAGAATCGTGGGAATTCTCTGGGCAATCATGGTCTTCCCGCACCCCGGTTCCCCGATCATAAGGATATTGTGGCCGCCGGCAGCTCCAAGCACGATTGCCTCTATCAAATCGTCCTGTCCCTTGACATCGGCAAAATCCATGCCCTGCTCCCCCTCACTCGAAAGAACACATCCGCCAGCGCTCTGCTCTGCAGCCATCTGCCGGTCTTCCTCTTCATCAGTCAGTGTCTTCGACAGGTCAAGTTTTCCTTCAAGAAACCGCACTGTATCCTGAAGTGTTTTCACCGGGAACACCCGGATGCCGGACACGGATTCCGCTTCCTCGCGGTTTGCAAATGGAACAATCACTGACGTAACTCCGCATTTTCTTGCTTCTGTAACCATGGACAAAACGCCGTTGCAGGGACGGATTCTGCCGTCAAGCGAAAGCTCCCCGATCAGCGCGTAGTCCCCGAGATTCCTCGGTGAAATCTGGTCTGTTTGAAACAAAAGCGCTATGATCATAGCGAGGTCGAAGTGAGATCCCCGCTTTTTCCTGTTGCCGGGTGCCAGACTAATGATAACCTTATCTTTGGGCTGATCGTAACCGCATGAATCAAGCGCTGCCTGGATCCGCTCTCCGGCCTCCTTGATCGCCTGGTCGGGAAGGCCGATGATCGACAGCATCTGCTGCTGGCCGCGTATCACGGAAGCCTCAGCTTCTACCATAAACCCTTCCACGCCTGATGTTGCCATACTCTTTACTACAGTCGCCAAACAACAACCTCCTCCCCTACCATGGAAGCCACATGTCATCTTCTTTCATATCTTTTTGAATCAGGAGCTCCTGCTCTGCGTGTGAGATCTTTCCTTCCACGAACATGCGGTATTGTTCACCCGGATTCTGCCGAAAGCAGGTCAGTACTCGTGAAGTTTTTGTCAGCTCTTTAACCATATGGAACCACCTGCGGTCCCTGCCCTTTTCATATGTTTCTTCTTTACTCCCAATAAAGAGATTGTAGGTACTGTACAGATAATCGCCCGGTTCCCTGACCATCAAAGCCTTTACCGGATTCAGATGAATATACCGGCTCACTTCCAGAAAGTAACGCTCATCTTCAATTAGAGATGCCGTATATCTTCCCTCAAAAAGATGCCCGTTATACTTATACTTGTGATTAAACTCCTCTGCATAAACGCTGAGAAGTTTCTGCATGATCCTCCACAGTTCGGTTTCTTTCGTCTCAAGCAGCAGATGAAAATGATTGGTCATCAGGCAAAGAGAATGAACTGAAAACGGATAACGTTCCTTCACAATGCTGAGGATCTCCAAAAAATGGATATAGTCTGTATGGTCTTTATAAATAGCGGCTCTCCTGTTCCCGCGACTCATTACATGATACACCGCACCCGGATACCAGACTCTTTTCTTTCTGGGCATTGCATTCGTTCACCCGTCTTATTACTATTTTACGGATTTTTGTCAAAGGAAAAACCCTTCGTCTGCATCGGTTCATCAGACTCCGCTGTGGATTTGTTCCCTGAATCAGTCCTGAGCGCCATTTTGTTCCTGCAGTCCTTTTTGATTCAGCGCACCCAATGCCTCCGCATAACCCAGCAGCCGGGCCTGCATTCCTGTATCAAGGGAGTTATAGTTCACAATCAGGCGGCCTGCATCTGTTTCAGCATCAATGGCGAACCACTTCCGCGGATTGCCTCTCTTTCCCTGCGGTTCTATGCCCGACAGCAGCCACTCGGGAGTAACATCAAGAACCTTGCAGATGACCATAATTTTTTCAGCCGTCGGATTGGTCTTTTTCTTTCGCCAGTCGCTTATCGTTGATTGCGGAATACCGGTTTTCTCAGAGAACTGCTTCTGACTCATATTCAGTTCTTCCAGTTTACAAAATATCCGATCTCTTATTAACATGGTTTTGTTGCTGCATGTCGCAGGTTTTTCAACCTGTTCATGCACGCCCTCAGTTGCTCCTGTGGGCTTCTGTACACCGTTTATCACAGGGTAGTTCTTTGACAATCAGATATCGATGTATATTTCGATATATCCTACTATACGGATTTTATTCCAAAATCAAAACCGAGTCAATAGGGTTTTGTATTGTTTTTGACTACTTGAATTTTGGACGCATTCATGCTATCATTCTTTCACCAGCTAAATGCGGGAGAGCATACATGTTCAATATCGAATTCTATGAAACTGCTGATGGCATATCCGAACTGTGGGACTTTCTTGATGACCTGCAGAAGAAATCTTCCACAAATAAGGACGCCAGAATCCAGCATAAGCAGATTACCCAATACATACAGTTGCTTGAAGATCACGGAACTCGCTTAGGTGAAAACATCACCAAGCATCTGGAAGAAGACATATGGGAACTGCGTCCGGGTAACAACCGAGTGCTGTACTTCTATCATCGAGATGATACTTATGTTCTCCTTCACCAGTTCCGGAAGAAAACGCAAAAAACACCACGCCGCGAAATCGAGAAGGCCA